>JANWHO010000362.1 GCA_025450375.1 Chloroflexota bacterium | reverse complement strand
GGCTTTGCCAATCCTCCCTGGCTGAAGGGGTTGCAGGCCACGGCCGGCGGTAGCTCGGTCGCCGGGGCTGGTTTCCATCTGACCGGCCAGGACTTGTTGCGCACCACCTCCGACAGCAGTGGCGGCCCCGGTGTGTTCACCGAGGCGTTGCTTGGCGGCCTCGGGGCTCTGATCGTGCTCGCCGTCGTCTTCGGTTCCTTCCTGGCCGTGATCCCTTTGTTGATGGCGATCGTCGCCATCCCCACCACCTTCTTGCTGGTCTGGGGACTCGCCTCGGCCACCGATATCTCGTTCATCGTGGAGTTTCTGGTCTCCCTAATCGGTCTTGGCGTGGCCATCGACTACTCACTGCTCGTAGTTCTGCGCTGGCGGGAGGAGCGCCTGCATGGACACCAGGGCGACGAAGCGGTGTTGCGCGCCATGCAGACCTCGGGCGCCGCGGTGGTCTTCAGCGGCACCACCGTGGCGGTGGGCCTCCTGGCCCTGATCGCCTTGCCGGTCCCCTTCCTGCGCAGCGTTGGCTACGGCGGCATGTTGATCCCGCTGGTCAGTGTCGCGGTGGCGATCACCTTGCTGCCGGTACTACTGGCCACGGTTGGTTCGAAGCTAGACTGGCCGCGCCGCAAGCGCTCCGAGCAGGCTAGCCGTTTCTGGACCGGATGGGCCGCGCTGATCGTGCGTCGTCGCTGGATCGCCGCCGGGGTAGCGGTCCTGATCCTGGCCGCCCTGGTCTCGCCGCTTGGCCGCATCGTGGTCGGCGACCCGGCGGCGAACTCGCTGGCCAGCAGCGGAGATGCCTACAGCGGGTTGGTTGCCCTTGAGCATTCCGGCATTGGTCCGGGCGCGCTGGATACCATTGAAGTGCTGGCTCCGCTCACGCAAGTGTCCGCCGCCCAGACCCGCTTACAAGGAATCTCCGGCACCCGCGGAGTGGTGGCGCCTGACAGTCCCGCCTGGCGGCGGGGCAACACGGCCCTCCTTTCGGTCATCCTGACCTCCGATGGCAGTACATCGGACGGACGGGCCGCTATCGACCGGGTGCGCAACGCCGCCCATACCGTCCCTGGAGTCCGGATCGGTGGTAACGCGGCCTACAATGAGGACTTCGTCTCGGCGGTATATGGGAA
Source organism: Chloroflexota bacterium (assembly GCA_025450375.1). The sequence goes on along the minus strand of JANWHO010000362.1, from coordinate 4,416 downwards.
CTTCCCTCTGATGCTGGCCTTGATTGTGGCACTCAGCTTCATCCTGCTCGCTCGCGCTTTCCGCTCGCTCCTCCTGCCACTGAAGGCGGTGCTGTTGAACCTGGTCTCGCTCGGCGCCTCGTGGGGGGTGCTGGTGCTGATCTGGCAGGATGGGCACGGCTCCAGCCTGATCTGGGGCATCCCCGCCACCGGGTCAATCACGAGCTGGATCCCAGTCATGGTGTTCGCCTTCCTGTTCGGCCTGTCCATGGACTACGAGGTGTTCATTCTCTCCCGCATCCGCGAGGAGTATGACGCCTCGGGTTCCACTCCAAAGGCGATCGTGGAGGGGATAGGGCGCACTGGCCGCCTGGTGACCAGCGCCGCGATCATCCTGTTCCTGGCCTTCGTGTCCCTGGGATCCAGCCCCGGCACGGAGATCAAGATTCTGGCCACCGGCTTGGCGGTTGGCATCTTGCTCGACGCCACCGTAATCCGCATGCTGCTGGTGCCGGCCCTGCTCTCGCTCTTTGGCCGCTGGAACTGGTGGTTGCCGACCGGCGTGGCCCGTATCCTGCGGGTTAAGCCCTCCGAACTGACTCCGCGCTGGGCCGGCCCGAATAGCACGATCGGGGATCTGGCCCTGGCAGGTGTCTCCGACGAACGTGAGGAGCGCCCCGCCTAGCAATCCGATCATTGCATGGGAGAGCCGGCGACCACGGTCGCCGGCTCTCCCATGTAGGGACCTCTGTCCGTGCGATGGTCCGCTACCCGGCGCCGCCGAGGAGGTTCCTCGTTGCCCGGCTACCCACGAACAGGCTGATCCAGCAGATCCCCAGGGTGATCACGAAGATGCCCACTCCGGCAAGCAGGGCGATCGCCGGGTGGCTGGAGGACCAGCCAATCACTACCGCCAGCAGCGCGCTAATACCCATGCCCAGGACCAGGCCGCCGACCGTCCCATAAAGCGTTGCTTGCGTGCTCACTTGCCTGGAGGGGTTGTCCCAATCGAGGCGCGGCCAGATCAGGCTCAGGGTCAGCATCGCCCCGACCATGGCGATTGCCAGGGTGCTAAAGGCAGCCAGACAAAGGAGGGCTGCCCAGATAGAGAGGTGCAGGAGCAGCGCGCCCACGATGGCGAACACCGCCGCCAGGGCGGCTACCGGCAGTGCCCCCAATGCCCACTTAACCAGCAGCACATCGCGGCTGCTAACTGGAGCAAGGGACAGCAGATACAACGACTTCCCTTCTCGATTGACCAGGCGGGGGGCCAGGAAGGTGCTCAGCAAAAAGACGTAAATGGCCATGGTGATAAAGAAACTGATTATGCCGGCCCCACGCGCCGAAGCGGCGCCGCTGGCTCCGTTACTCGACGTGCGATAGAAGCCAAACGCCACGATCACCAGAGGATAGGCCAGCCGAGCGAGCGTCTGGGGATCGCGGATCAGCCCTAGCCAATCCTTCCGCAAAAGGGCTCGCCAGACCAGGTGGAACGGCAGGCTGCCAGTGGCCCTGCTCGTGGATCGGGCATCCGTACCCCCCACGGGGATCCAAGTCTCCGGTGATCGAAGCGGCACTGGGAGGGCGACCGTGGCAACGGGGTCGCCGGTTCCTCGCGTCCTCCCATGAGTGCCAACCTCCTGGTAGGTGGCCCAGCCGGTGGAAAAGAGATGCGCGGCCAGCAAAACCGCCGCGATGGCGAACCCGATGCCCAGCACCGCGCTTCCCGCGAGATAGCTCATGGCCGTCCCCGCGTGCCCCTGGGCCACCGCGCCGAGGGCTTGCCCAGGCCATGTGGTGGGAAGGCTTTGCCACCATGCGTTCGGCGCCCTGGCGAACAGCCCCCTGAGGTTCGCGGTTTGGCCTGTCCCGCCCCGGTTCGTCAATAGTTGGGTGCCAACATAGCCAATGAGACCAAAGACCGTGCCAAGCACGGCGGTGATCGTGCGGGCCCAGCGGGGTGGCATCCACCGAAGAACCGCTACCAGCACGAGGAGGGCCAGGCTCAGTGGCACCATGGGCAGGAGCAGCAGCACCAGAATAGTGACGAGGCTGTAGCCGGGGCCGAGATCAAGGGCCCTGCCAATCCCCAGGAGGATGGGAATGCCGATCAAGAAAATGAGGGCCGAAAGCTGGAAATAAATGCTGATGTACTTCTCCGCCAGCAGAAGGCGCGGCGACACCGGGGTGAGGAGAAGGAGTTTCAGATCACTCTTGTAGGTGAGTGACGCGAGCACCGCCGGGATGGCAAAGAGGAAGAGCGCTACACTGCCGGCTGAGGATGCGAAGGTGAGGAGCGGCGCCAGAAGCGCGCGGCCTGCCGGGCCGCCCACCACGTCCACCAACCGCCCGGTCACCGCGACGGCGAGAACAACCACCACGGCCAGGAGAATGAGGTAGCGTATCCACCCTTTATTCCCGAGTCGCCCAGAGGCAGCCTTCCCCCGTGCCGCGGGTCGGAGCAGCATTCGCCAACGGAGCTTGAAGAGAATGTGTAGGGTGCGTCCGAGGGTTGGCGGGGCTGCGGTGACGTTACTGCTCATGAGCCTGGCTTCGAGTGGGCGCGACGAGTTCGCGGGCCAGAACGCGCTCCTCCTCGCCCCCGGTAAGGCGCAGGAAGATGTCCTCCAGGCTGGAGTCACCGCCGCCGCTGGTACTGGCGCGCAACTCGTCCAGTGACCCCTGGGCGATCATCCGCCCTTGATCGATGATGGCCACGCGATCGCAGATCGCCTGGGCAATCTCGAGGATGTGCGTACAGAGCAGCACCGCTCGCCCCTGGTCGGCCAGCGATCGGATGGTGTCCTTCAGCAAGCGGGCGCTTTTGGGATCAAGGCCCACTGTCGGCTCATCCAGAAAGAGGAGCCGCGGATCATGGATCAAGGCGCCGCAGAGCGCGGCCTTCTGTTTCATCCCATGGGAATAGCCGGCAATCTGGCTATCCGCCGCGTCTAGGAGATCGAAGTAGCTCAGCAGTCGGTCGACTGGTTTGGCCAACGGCCCCGGCATGCCATAGAGTTCGCCCATCAGACGGACAAACTCGCGTCCGGTAAGCCGATCATAGAGATACGGCTCGTCCGGCACATAGCCGATCAGCCGTTTGACTGCTTGGGCGTCACGCCCGACGTCGTGGCCCGCGATCCGTACGCTGCCCGAGGTTGGACGCAACAAGCCGATACACATACTGATCGTGGTAGTCTTGCCGGCCCCGTTTGGTCCCAGGAGCCCGAACACCTCGCCCTCCGCGACCGTGAGGGTGAGGTCGTTGACGGCGGTGAAATCGCCGAACCGCTTCACCAGGTGCGCGGCCTCTAGAAGCGCCTGTCGCGGCTGGGCCGGAGTGTCCATGGTGCCCTCCAACTCTCCAATCTCCGCTTCAACTCTCTGCCATACTATCCTCGTGTAGGGTACTATTCCCGGCGCCAAGGCGACGGAGAGATGCTCGCGCCGGGTGCGCCTCTCAGTTGTGGAAGTGGCGCCGGACGGCGCGGCAGCCATGGCGTAGGAGCGCGGGTCTCCAGGCATCATCCTTACCCACATCTCGACCGAGTGACGATCTCGCCTGGGAGCGCGAGCGTCTCACTCGTGCTCCCAGGAAGAGCCGCCCACCACCATTCGTCGGTGCACCGGCCACATACCCATCACTTGACAGCGGTCATGACACACTACGGTGGATGGGTTCAGCATGAAAGGGCACACCTTGCCGCAATCCTGCTCATAGGCCGTCGCGTCGTCCCTAACCGGACCGAATAGGCATTCTCTTTTCCGCATGTGGATTGGATAATGCCTGTCTTTTTGGCGACAGCGTCTTCCGAATGAGCGGACAGATTCCTGCTGCTACATCCTCCGTGCCCCTCGCACCTTAAGCGAGCGCGCCTCTGGATACCGCTGCCTCCCCTTGGGCCGCCGTCGGTAACGACGTGCGGCCTTTCCTTGTCCCTCGTCGCGCTATGAAACGCCATGGCGCGACGAGCTTCCGCGTGCCCCGCCGCACACGGGCGGGATGAAGAAATGTATAAGGGCGAGGAGATTGCGGATGCGCGCGCGAACCCAACGAACCTTTCTTTGCGAGGTGGAGGTTGCCAATGGCTTGGAGGCAATCGGCTGTGATGAAATTGTGCGGCGTCTTGGAGCGCGAGTGGACGGGCAATCCGTCGGGCTCCGTTTGGCGAAGGATGGCAAGATACGGTTCCTCTACACCGGCCACCTGTCGGCCCTGTTAGCCCTGGGCACCGTGCAGACGGCCTATGTCGTCCGCCAATTCGCGGTACCCCGCCCCCGGGCGCTGCTGGGCGATACGGCCATGCGGGTGATGATCGAGTTGATCGAAAACGTCCGAGCACTCTGGCCACGGGCGGCTTTCACCACCATACGGCTCGGCGCGGCGGGCGTGGAGTCGGCGGTGATGACACGCCTGCGGCGAACGCTGGCCGAGGC
>JANWHO010000361.1 GCA_025450375.1 Chloroflexota bacterium | reverse complement strand
GGTGGCCAGAAGGATGCGGTCGATGGCCGCCAGGGCGCGCGGCAGGAGGCGCCAGACGGCAAGGCGTGCTGCCAGGGAGTGGTTGGCGGCCTCGCGGCTGCCGGCGGCCTGGTGGGCGCGGGCCAGTGAACTGTCCGCCGCGTAGATGGTGATCATTCCGTCCGCCACGTTGGCCAGGAACTCCTGCTCCTCCTCCATCCGGCTCATCCGCGGCATGGCTCCCTTCATCGCCGCCACGATCAGCGCGTGCTTGACCCGTTCGGTCGCCTCGGCGGCGTCCCGGAGATCGCCTGTCACGGCCACCGGGGGAGCGGTGTTGTTATTTACTCGCTCCTCGATCTCCGGGTAGCTCGCCATCAGAGCGACCCGGTTCTCCATGGCCCGGCGGAACAGGGTGCCGCTGACCAGGAGGCGGTTGATTTCGTTGGTGCCCTCGAAGATGCGGGTGATCCGGGCATCGCGGTAGGCGCCCTCGATCGGATACTCCTGCATGAAGCCGTAGCCGCCGAAGATCTGCACCCCCTCGTCCACCGCCAGGGCGGTATTCTCGCTCCCGAACACCTTGCAGATCGAGGATTCGATCGCGAACTCCTCGAGCCCGGCCACCGGATTGGGCGCCTTGGCCCGCACCGAGGCTTCCATGAGGCCGGCGGTGCGGTAGACCAGGCTCTCGGCGGCGTAGGTCTCGGCGGCGATGGCGGCCAGCTTCTGGCGGACCAATCCGAACTCGCCAATCGGCTTGCCGAAGGCCCGCCGATCCTTGGTGTAGGGGACGGCCAGGGCCAGGGCATTCCGCCCGCTGCCTACTCCGCCCGCGCCCAGCTTGAGCCGGCCGACGTTGAGGATGTTGAAGGCGATCTTGTGCCCCTTCCCGATCTCCCCCAGCACGTTCTCCACCGGGACGCGCACGTTGTCGAAATAGACCGAGCGGGTGGAGGATCCCTTGATCCCCATCTTCTTCTCCTCGGCCCCCAGGCTCACCCCCGGCAAGTTCGCCTCCACGATGAAGGCGGTGAACTTGCTGTCGTCGATCTTGGCGAACACGATCAGGAGATCGGCGAAACCGGCGTTGCTGATCCATTGCTTGCCGCCGTTGATCACGTAATGGGTGCCTCCGGCATCCAGGGCGGCGCGGGTCTTGATCGCCATCGCATCGGAGCCGGTGCCGGGCTCGGTCAGGCAATAGGCGCTGACCGTTTCCCCGGATGCCAGACCGGGTAAATACTTCGCCTTCTGGGCGTCGTTGCCGAAGTAGACGATGGGGAGCGATCCGATGGTGGTCTGGGCCCCCAGGGTGACCGAGAACGAGGCGTTGGCGCTCAGCACGTCGGCCAGCATGCTGCTGACCTCCAGGCCCAATTCCAGGCCCCCATAGGCTTCCGGCACGTCGGCGCTCAGCAATCCCAGGGCGCCCGCTTTCTGGAGGAGGTATCGCTGGAGCGGGATCCCGTTCTCCAGTTCCTGATGCTCGATCGCCGCGCGGCGGGGAACGACCTCGCTATTGATGAAGCCGAGCGCGGTTTGGGCGATCAGCCGATGCTCGTCACTGAGCGATTCAGGAGTGAAAATAGGAGCGGATCCAGCGGGGCTCGTCAGGAAGTCGCAGGTGGTATGGGTGATTGGCGCGGTCGTGGTGGCCATCGGTTACTCCTCCGTGGTATACGGTACGTGTACCGTCTTCGTGGCTCGGAAGCCCGACGCTCGCCCGCCGGATACCGCATCCCTTGGGCGCCGCTTGTGCTGTGCTTGAGTGTATCCCGTTCGTTGAATACTCGTGAGAGGTGCGATTCGCCCGAGTTAGGTGTATCTCGCGTGAGATGCGACCGTGTGAAGGCGCCCTGAAGCACGGAAGCACGGAGGGAATGGCAGACATCTGTGTTTTCCATTCCTTCCGTGTTTCCGTGCTTCAGGAGGGACGCCGTACGGCGTCGGGCACCTATAGGATGATACACTCAGTCATACGGTGGTCCGCGTGGCGCCGCGAACCGCGCGTCGCTTCCCGGCACATCTGCTTGGAGAACCCATGAAAACTGTTGAGGCTGAGGGCATTGTAACTCCCGATGGCCAACTCTCGGTACGGATACCGTTCGCCGTCTCACCCGGTAAGCACCGAGTGGTGGTGGTCATTGATGAGCGGCCCATCCCGCCAAGTGATCGGGCACGGGATGAATTCCCGGTCATTGATGTCGGTGCTTGGCCGGAGCAGCTCTCGCTCCGGCGCCAGGATCTCTATGACGACTCTGGACGCTGAGCCGGTTTTCGTGGACACGGATGTGCTGGTCGCCGCGGGGGTAGGTTCAGCGCCCCTGCATCAGGAAGCGATCCAGACCCTCGAGGGCCTGCGGCAGACTGGTGTTGACCTCTGGATTAGCCGCCAGATTCTCTGTGAGTATGTGGCCGTACTGTCCCGGCCGCGATCATTTCCCCAGCTGGTACCGACCCAGGTTCTGGCTCGGCAAGTGCATCAGTTCGAGCGTTGGTTTCATGTGGCCAACGATACGGCCCGAGTGACCGCGGCGCTCCTGGATCTGATGCAACGGTTTCCCACCAGTGACCGGCAGCTCCGAGATGCCTACGTGGTGGCGACCATGCGATCGCATGGAGTGCCGCGGCTCCTCACCCACAATGTCGGCGATTTTGCCAGGTTCGGCGACAGTATCACCGTGATGCCGCTGGTCGCCGCTTCCTGAAGAGTCGAACTGGGCCGGCTGCCGGTTACCGGGCCGCCCGAGCCCTCACCTCCGGCGCCGCTGCTTCCTGGATCATATGCCCCCGGCGCAAGGTCCGGCAGAGCACGGCGTTGAGGGCGTAGAGAGCGGCGGCAAGCAGGAAGAGCAGGCGGGCCGCCGCGTTCGCCCCATGGCCGGCCCGGACGGCGTCGAACAGGGCGCCGCCCGCGCTCACCCCAAGAATCACCCCAAGGGTCCGGGCCGCGCTCAACATGCTCCCCGCCATGGCGAGGGTGTGCTCGGGCACGCTGCCCAAAACCGCGTTGTTGTTGGGCGCGGTGAACAGGCCGCTTCCGGCGCCGATCCCCAGCATGGCGAGGACTACCAGGGGCCAGATCAGGTTGGCGGCCGAAAGAGCCAGCAGTCCGGCGGCGCCCGCCCCGAGCCCCATCCCCAGGGCGGTGAGCGGCGGCGCTCCCACCCGATCCGACCACTTACCGGCGGCCGGGGCCAGGGCGCCCAAAGCCAGGGCCACCGGGAGAAAAATCAGGCCGATGGCGCCCGCGTTCACCTGCCAACCAGTAGAGAGCCAGAAGGGGATCAGAACGAAAAGGCCGACTGTTACCGCGTTGCTGATCAGGGCCAGCAACAGTCCGGCCCCGTAGGCGGGGATGCGCAGCAAGGTCGGGTCGAACAGCGGGGCCACGCCGCGTTCCGATGTTCCTGCCTCCCAACGCAACAGCCCGCCCACCACGAACAGCCCCAGGGCGGCCAGGACTGGCCAGGACAGGGTAATTCCCCCGAGTTCCAGGTGCGCATGCGCGGCGGTGGCGGAGGCAGTCAACAGAGCGGCGGCGCCTGCCAGGAGGGTGGCTCCAGTAAGGTCCAGTCGGCCGGCGGCGATTCGCGGTCCGTCAGGCGGAAGGTGTCGGAACCCGAGCGCGAATCCGCCCATGCTCAGCGGTATATTCAGCCAGAAAGCGGCTTGCCAACCGAATGTCTGTACCAGTCCGCCGCCAATCGGCGGCCCCAGAAGACCCGAGAGCGCGTAAACCAGGGCCAGCTTCCCCAGCGAGTGGCCGCGCCCCGCCGGCCCATGGCCCGCGGCCAGGGCCAGTCCGGTGCCGGTGAGGAGCGCCCCGCCCAGGGCCTGAACTACCCGGAGGCTGACCAGGATCGGGAGCGACGCGGCCAGGGCGCAGCCAAGGGAGGCCACGCCAAAGAGCGCGAAGCCAGCCAGGAACAGGCGCTTTCGTCCCAGGCGATCCGCCAGGGCGCCCAGGAGCGGGAGCCCGGCGATCCCGGCCGCCAAATAGGCGGTGATCACGAGCTGCACGGCGCTGAGGTTGGCGGCGTGGAAGGCGCGCGACAGGGTCGGGAGGGCCACGTTCATCATCGTACCGTCGAGTTGGGCCAGGAAGATGCCCAGGCCGATAATGAGGAAGACAGGGCGCGAAACCGCGCGGTCCGTCCGCGCCACCAACTACCTCCAAGTCAAAGGGATGCCGCGCCAGATTTCATGGATGCTTCCTTGAGTATACCGTGCCGGCGCGCTTCGCCCAGTCCGCCCTGACCGCCCGTTCTGGTATCCTGAGGACTATACAGCCTGAAATCTCATTCCAGCGCCGCCCATTCGACCCTTGGCGCGCGCTGTCTTGACCGCGAAGCGCCCCTGGGAGGACCGCCATCATGGAAGCTACTATCGCCCCGACCATGGATCGCACCGATAAGCTGATCATTACCGCGCTGCAGGAGGAGTTCCCCCTGGTCTCCCGCCCCTTCGCCGCGATTGGCGAGCCCTATGAGCTGGGGGAGGAGGAGGTGATCGAGCGCCTGCGGGCGATCAAGGGCCAGAATATCGTGCGCCAGATTAGCGCCATTTTCGATACCCGCACCCTGGGCTATAAGAGCAGCCTGGTGGCCATGGCCACCCGCCCCGAGGATGAGTTACATGCCGCGCACACGGTGAATGGACATCCGGGAGTCAGCCACAATTATAAGCGGGATCATCATTTCAATCTCTGGTTCACGATCGCGGTGCCGCCCGCTTCCTCGTTGGAGGATACGGTGGCGGTGCTGCACCGTGAGGCCCGCGCGGTATCGACCCGCATCCTCCCTACCCTGAAGTTGTTCAAAATCGGCGTCACCCTGGACATGACGGGGGAAGCCGATCCGACCCGCCAATCGGCGCCCGCCTACGGGGAGTTCCGCCGCCTGATCGCGCCGCCGCCGTTGACCGCCGAGGATCTGACCTATATCCGCTTGCTGCAAGAGGATCTGCCCCTGGTATCCCAGCCCTATGCCGAACTCGCAGCCAGTATCGGGCGCACCGAGGCGGATCTCTTTGCCTGGACCAGCGTCGCCATCGAGCGGGGACAACTGCGCCGGATCGCCGCCGTGCTGCATCACAGGAAGGCTGGTTTCAAGGCCAACGGGATGGCGGTCTGGAAGGTGCCGGTGGACCAGGTGGACCAGGTGGGGGACCGGATGGCTCATTTTACCTCGGTCAGCCATTGCTATCAGCGGCCCACCTACGAGGACTGGCCCTATAACGTGTTCAGCATGATCCACGCCCGCACTACCGAGGAGTGCGAACAGGTGGCGGACGCGATCGCCGTGGAGACCGGGATCTCCGAGCGGGCGATGCTCTACAGTTCGCCCGAGTTCCGTAAGATCCGTCTCCGCTACTTCCCCCCCGAGCTGGACGAGTGGGAAGCGCGGCATTTGGCGGCGACCCCGGCGTAGACTAACGATCCTC
>JANWHO010000360.1 GCA_025450375.1 Chloroflexota bacterium | reverse complement strand
TCCTTCAAGGCGGCGCGTGCCCGGCGTGACCGCCGCCCACGGACCCTTCCCACCAGGGGCCCCGAATTCTCACACAATGGTTGATCTCCGTGACAGGGCGGCCGCCGCCTTCAGCGCCGTGGCTCCGCGCTACGACCAGGAAACCGAGACCAATCCGGCGGTTGTCTACGTCCGGCGGCTTCTGCTCCGGCGCTTTGCCGCACGGTGGAGTCCCGAAGACCGAGTGCTGGAGATTGGCTGCGGCACCGGGATCGAGGCCGTGGCCCTGGCGCGGACCGGTGTACGGGTGACGGCAATCGATATCGCGCCGGGGATGCTCGCGCTGGCCGAAACCCGGTGCCGCGATCAGGGGGTACGTGGTCACGTAACCTTCCACCGGCTGGGCGCGGCGGACCTCCGCTCTCTCCTGTGCCTCTACGGACCGGGCGCGTTTTCCGGCGCGTACTCCAGCTTCGGTCCGCTCAACTGTGAACCGGATCTGGATGCGGTAGCCGAGGGCTTGGCGGCACTGATTCGCCCAAAGGGCCGCGTACTGATCTCGGCCATCAACCGGTATCATCCTTTTGAGTTCGCCTGGTACGCCTCGCACGGGGATTGGCGGCGCGCCACTCGGCGCTGGCCTGGGACTGCCGAGGGCACCGTTTCGCCTGCCCTCCCCGATCGGGTCACTACGTACTACTACACGCCCCGCGCTTTCGCCCGCCCCTTCCAGCCAGCCTTCCGCGTCGTCGGCTGTCGGGCCCTCCTGCTGACCCTGCCGCCGCCCTACCTGGCTCATCTGCATGACCGCTTTCCCCACTCCTGGCGGCTCGCGGAAACCCTGGACGCCGGGCTGGCCGGGCTGCCGATCCTCCGCGGACTGGGGGACCACTTTCTGATCGAACTGGAGCGACGGTGACCGCCGACACCCTTCCCTTGCCAACCATACCGAAACCGGTTTCAGGTGGCCGGCCGATCCGGTACCGATGCCCTGCCTGCGAACACCCCCTGCCCGATCCCATGGCGGTGCCGCCCGCTGCCTGGCAGCCTAACGGCATTCCCCCTGCCGCGAGGCGGGAAGCCCACTTCGCCTGTCCCGCCTGTCACACGATCTATTCTGTCCTGAATGGCCTTCCCTGCCTGATGGTGGAGGGTGATCTCTGGGAGGCGGAGCCGTTCCTTGAGCACTATGAAAAGGTGCGTGAAGGGGAAGGAGTAGCGTTTCCGCTCGACACCGTTCGCGCCCTCCCTGATCTCCCGCCGGATACCTGCACCCGGAGCCTGACGGCTTTGTGGCGCCGCCGCCGCGATGCGTATGACCGCCTACTCGCGATCTTGCGGATACGTACATCACTTGAAGGCGATACTCTGAACATTCTGGAACTGGGCGCGGGAACCGGCTGGCTTTCCTCGCGTCTGCACGCTCTCGGTTATCAGGTGGTAGCGACTGATATCTGCCGGAGTCGCCGACACGGGTTGGGCATGGCATCGCAGCTAGCGATCAGCCCAGGAGCGGGCGGGCGCGAGTCGAGTTTCCTTTGTATACAGGCATCGATGGAACGCTTGCCGTTTGTGGACCAGCAGTTCGATGTCGTGGTGGCGGCAGCCTCGCTCCACTATGCACGCTCCGTGACTCGCGCCGTCCGCGAGGCCGCGCGGGTCCTGGCTCCGGGCGGGGCGATCATGCTGGTCGACACCCCGCTCTATGAGACCGCCAGCGGCGGGGAAGCGGTCGTGGCGCGGCATCTGGCCGAGCAGCGAGAACGCTTCGGCAGCGATGGAGCCAGGGCCGTTGGACCGTGCTTCCTGGTACGCGCCGACCTGCGGCGTACCTTCGCCCTGGCCGGTCTTCGCTATCAAGAGATTCCGGTGCATGGTCCGTTCCGCGCCGCCGGCGGCGGGGCAAGGCGCTGGATTCGCCGCGCGTTCCATCGCCCGGATCTGGCGATCATGCCCCTGGTACTGGGTGAGAAAGAAGGCGGCCGGTGCTGATCCTCTACAATCCGCGGGCAGCCATATCAAAGGCACGGATCCCTATGTCCCTCCTGGCGCTGGCGGCGCTCCTGGAAGGCGCCCGCGCGTATGAGATAGTGGACGGCAACCTAGATGCCGATCCCGAGCGCTCTATCGCGGAGATCATCGAGGCGAGCAAGGGTCCGCACTATCTCCTCTGTACGGTCATGCCGGGGCCGCAACTGGCTCGCGCCGTACCCCATTGCCGTGCCTTAAAGCAGCGTTTCCCCGCCCTCACGGTGGTGTGGGGCGGCTATTTTCCTTCCATGCATCCGGAAGTGTGCCTCAATTCGGGCTATGTCGATTACGTGGTCCAGGGCCAGGGAGAACATACCCTGCCGCACCTCCTTGAGGTGCTGGAGAATGGCGGATCGCTGAATAAGGTATGGGGAATCTGGTACCGGGAAGGGGCGGCCATTTGTCATACGCCTCCGCGTCCCCTTGCCGACCCCAACACACTGCCGCGCTTCCCCTATCATCGCTTGCCGATGGAACGCTATCTTGGCCGCACCTTCATGGGAAAACGCACGGTCTGCCACCATTCCAGCGTGTCCTGTCCCTTCCCCTGTACCTTCTGCGCCGTGATCCGCGTTTTTGGCCGAGCCTGGCTGGCCGAGACGCCCGAACGCATGCACGGTACCCTCGTCCATCTGCAAGATACCTATGGGGTCGACGCGGTGGAATTCTACGATAACAACTTCTTCACCCAGGAGGCGCGTACCCTGGAGTTTTCCCAGCGCGTCGCCGGCATGGGCCTTGCCTGGTGGGGCGAGGGCCGGGTGGATACGCTGCTCAAATATAGCGACCGCACCTGGGAGGCCATGCGAGACGCTGGGCTGAAATCGGTGTTCATGGGCGCCGAGTCAGGCTCCCAGGAAGCCTTGAAACAGATGCGCAAGGATCCGCTGAAGATCCACGATACAATCGCCATTGCTCGGCGGTGCCAACACTATGGGGTCATTCCGGAGTTCAGTTTCGTATTGGGGAACCCGAGGAATCCCCATCGTGATATTGTGGACAGCATCGCGTTCATCCGCCAATTGAAGCAGGTTTCGCCGCTGTGCGAGGTCTCGCTCTATCTCTACACTCCCATGCCCGGCGGCGATCTGTATGAGGAAGCGGTGGCCCAGGGGTTCGCCTATCCCACGACCCTGGAGGAGTGGGTCACCGAACGCTGGATCCGCTTCTCGGGGATGCGCGACCCGGCCACCCCCTGGCTGACCACCGCCGATATCGCCCTTGTCCGCGACTTCGAGACGGTGCTCAACGCCCACTTCCCCTCGTACACCGACATCAAGCTGACCCGGGTGCAGCGGGCGCTCCTGCGAACGATCAGTACTCCCCGCTACCGCTTCCAGATCTATAGGAAGCCGCTGGAACTGCGGGCGGCCCTGGCGCGGGCCCGCTACCGGCATCCCCAGGTGGAGGGCTTTTGAGAGACTCACTCGCGCGCCGCACCGGACTCACCGCCCGCCTCGCGCGCCGCTGGTTTCGCTGGCGCTTCCGACTCCTGCAAGCGCGGCGGTATAGGCGTCCGGACCTTGCCCACGTCGAGGGCCTGGCCCTCCAGATTCCCCCGGGTGTGTTCCATCCTGAATTCTTTTTCGCCACCGCGCTTTTCCTCCGGGTCCTGGCCCGCCGCCCCATGGCGCCCGGCTCACGGGCCCTGGATATGGGGACCGGGTCCGGCGCCCTGGCCATCGCCCTGGCGAAGCGGGGGGCCGGGGTGACCGCGATTGACATCAACCCGCTGGCCGTCCGTTGCGCCGCCGAAAACGCCATAGCCCACGGAGTGGCCGGCCGGGTGGCCATCTGTCAGGGCGACCTCTTCGCACCGGTAGCGGGCGAGCGCTTCGATCTGCTGACCTTCAATCCCCCCTTCTACGCGCGGGCCCCACGCGACATGGCCGACCGGGCCTGGGCGGCCGGCGAAGGTTGCGCGGTGCTCTGGCGTTTTCTCGAAGACGCTCGGGAGCACCTCCTACCCGGTGGCGAGGTGCTGATTGGCGCCTCCACCGAGGCCCCGTTTACGCGCAAGCTGGCGACCGCGCCAGGATGGCGAGTCAGCATTCTCGGGCGCCGCGAATTGGTGTCCGAACGCTTGTTCGTTTTCTCGCTGAGGCCGGAGTGAGGGTCACGCCATGCGAGTCCTGGTGACCGGGGCCGGAGGGTACACCGGAGGACGGCTGGCCCGACGCCTGCTGGCCGAGGGACATCAGGTACGAGCCCTGGTGCGTCGCACTTGGCAGGCGCCGGGACTGCGGGAGGCGGGCGCGCGCGTGGTAATCGGCGACATTACCGATCCGGTGAGTCTGGCTGGGATCGCCGCCGGCATCGACGTGATCTACCACCTCGTAGGCGCCCTAACCGGCGGTTCGGCGGAGGTGTGCCGCGTGCTGGTGGGGGGAACCCGGAATCTGCTTGATCAGGTGCTGGCGGGACAGGGAGTGCCTCCCCGGATCATTCTCACCAGCAACGCCGTGGTGTATGGGGATGGGAAGGGGATGCTCCTGGACGAGGAGTCACCCTGCCGGCCCATCACCGACCTGGGGCGGATCGCTCTGGAAGCGGAGGAAACATTGAGAGACGCGGCCCGCGGCACACGGGGCGTCTCGGCCACGGTGGTGCGCTGTGGAGCAATTTATGGCGCTGGGCGGCTCTCCAGCGAGTTGATCCGCCAGGGCCGCTTCCGTCTGATCGGTTCCGGTCTGAACTGGAGCAGCCGGATTCAGGTGGATGACCTGGTAACGGCGCTGATCGCGCTGGGCGCCGCTCCGCCGCCAGGTTCGGTCTACAACGCGGTGGATTACGAGCCATCGCCCCTGATTGCATACTACGGCTTTCTGGCCGAATCACTCGGCGCCCCGGCCCCAACTCACCGGTCCGCCTGGCGGGCCCACGGGCAGGGACGAGCGCGGGCCCTTCTGAGCCGCGGTCACGGGCCCGCTGTCGATGCCAACGTGATCGGGCTCTTTACCGCCAACCTACGCGTGGATGGCTCGCGCCTCTGGCGAGATTTGCGGGTTTCCCCCCGGTATCCCAGTTATCGGTCGGGTATCCCGGCGTCTCTGGCCGAGGAACAGGATGGAGGGGCGCTCCTGTCTCGTGACACGCCCGTTGAGGGAACAAAAAAGAGGGAAGAGGTCGGGCCATGATGGCCCGACCCCTTCCCTAAAGTGACGTGTTGATCCTACTTGGAGTAGAGGTAGTTCTTCACCGCGGCGCTGTTCACGTTGGCCTTGGTGATAATGGCCTCACCGGTGCCATAGTGAGCCTTCAGGTGGTGGTTGCCGTTCAGGTACTCGATCCCAAGCTTCACCCCCATCTGGCCGATCGTGTAGGGAGCCTGCGCGATCAGGGCCGTGATCTGGCCGTTCTTGACCGCCTGGACCTGCACGGGCTCGGCGTCGAACTCCACCAGCTTGATCTTACCGGCCACTCCCGACTCTTTCGCCCCCGCCAGCACACCGTCGCCGGTGACCACGTTCATGGCAAAGAC
>JANWHO010000359.1 GCA_025450375.1 Chloroflexota bacterium | reverse complement strand
GCCGACGATGCTCCCCGCCCTTTACCACAAATCGGAGCGGAGCCGACTCCGGCATTGACCACGGCCACCGGCCCAGCGCGCCCGGTCCCGTCCGCCACCCCCACGCCCGGCCCGCCGACCGCCGCCCAGGCGAAGGGGGATGGGCGGAAGATTGCCCGCGCCGAGCGTTGGTTGCTAAGCAGTACGACTGCCCGCCGCGCCATGCGGGCCCGCGGCGAGGAGGAGCGGGCGGAGCATGATCTGGCCACGTTCTGGGACGCCAAGGGCTGGACCCTGAGCCGACAGGACCAGGCCTATCTGGATGCCGTGACCACGCTCACCGCCGGCGGGAGCCTCGCTCCGGCTGGGCGCAGCCTCCCCGCCGCCCCCTTCCCGCCCATCCATGCCGTCACTGGTCGAGGGGCCACCATGCTGGACCAAACCCTTCCCGCCGGCGCCCTGCTGGCCTTCGACTTCGTTCGCGGCCGTCTCCTCCGCCTGGAAGCGAAGGACGGGGTTCCCGATTGATCGGGGGCTCACGCTCGCAACCGGTGCGGCTAGTGCCTCAGTCCACGGCATTGCACCTGAGTGATGATGCCGATGCTCTGGCGGTTCGTGGCTACTGGGTGGCCGCTGGATGGCAACCGCCGGAAGATTGATCGGTTTTGCCCCTTGATTCCTATAGGCATTCCTGGCTCTTTTCCTTATAATCAAGTGGATTATCGGTCAGGAGATGCCGCTGTGATGGTGGACCGTCGGAGCGCCGTGCCCCTTCATCATCAGTTCAAGCGCTTGCTCCTCGACCAAATCACCTCCGGCACGCTCGCTCCGGGTGCCCGCCTCAGTACCGAACGCGAATACGCGGCCCAGTTGGGGATCAGCTTGGCGCCGATCCGCCAGGCCCTCGCCGATCTGGCGCACCAGGGATATCTGGACCGGTACAAGAGCCGCGGTACCTTTGTGCGCCGGCGGAAGGTGGTGGAGAAGATGAACGTGCTCCACGGAGCTACCGGCGCCGAGCTCGCCACGGACCAGCCGGTCGTCCTGGAGGTGCTGCGGCTGGAGCGCGTTTTGGCCGATCCGGCGGTCGCCGCTCGTCTTGGGGTGCCACTTCGCTCGCCGGTGGTGATGGCGCGGAGACGCGGCAAGGTGCGGGGGGAACCCGTCCTGGTGGTCACCTCGTATGTAGCCGCGGCCCACCTTCCTTCCATCGAAGGGTGCGCGCTTGAGGATCTGTCCCTTCATACTATGCTCGCCGCGGCCTGTGGCTGCCGCATCCACGGTACGGAAACCGCGATTGAGATGGCGCCGGCGGAGGATGAGATTGCCGCTCTCCTGGCTCTCCCGAGCGGGTCGCCCATCCTGCGCGTGGAACGCAGCGGCTTCGGGAGGGATCGCGGCGTGCTTGAGTACGCGGAAACTCACTATCGGGCCGACCGGTATCGCTTTTTGGTCGAGTGCCGCCCAACCTAGAGAGCTTTTTTCGCGTTATCCACAATTCATCTTGGGGTAGGATGCCTATCGTGGGCATACTGCAAGCACGCGAGGCTATCTTGACCGCTGGACTTTCCCGAGATGAATGGGCGGAGCATGAAGGTTCTGCTGGCCGAGAATCAGGGCGCTTCCCGAGACTTGTTCCAGCGGCTCATGGAGCAGCGTGGCCACGCCGTGCACGCTGTCGCCGATGGAGAGATTGCCTGGCGCGTCTGCCAGAATGAAGCCTTTCCCCTGGTCCTGATCGGCCGCGCGGTCTCAGGCACGGATGGACTGGACCTCTGCCGGCGGATTCGCACCCTCCCGCAAGGAGCGCATTGCGTACTGCTTGTCCTCACCGAGGAGACCAACCACAAGGATTTGATTGCCGCCATCGATAGTGGGGCCGACGATTGTCTGTCCCTGCCCATGGCCGAGGATCTGGCTCTGGTCAGGATGATCGTGGCCGAACGGCGGGCGCTTAAAGTGCTTCGCGGTCAATTTGGCGCCGCCCCGACCCGGGCCCGCGCCGCTCTGCGCACGCTCCGTGAAAGCGAGGAACTCTTCCGGGCTGCCTTCCGCAACGCGGCCGTGGGGATGGCGCTTCTGGCGGCCGACGGCCTGGCGGTGCGGGTCAACAGCCGCCTCTGCGACATGCTGGGCTATCCTGAAGCGGAGTTGCTTCGCCGCTCCTTCCCCCACCTAATCCATCCCGACGACCGCCCGCGCCTCCTCCGCTACCTGCAGCGGGCTGGGCGCGAACGAGACCACCATGGGGTGGAATGCCGCTATCTGCGGGCCGGCGGAGCGGCGATTTGGTGTCAGATTGCGTCATCCTCGATCGAGAACGAGAGCGGCCAGGTAGCCCATCACGTGCTCCAGTTGATCGACATCACGGCCCGCAAGCAAGCAGAGGACTATCTGACCCAGCTGGCGCACTACGATCTGCTCACCGGCATTCCCAACCGGGCCCTATTCCACCAGCGCCTGGCCCAGGCAATCAGCCAGGCCCGGCGTCATCAAGGCCAACTGGCCCTCCTGTTTGTGGACCTGGACGGCTTCAAGGCGGTCAACGATACGATGGGTCACGCGGTTGGCGATCTGCTGCTTCAGGTTGTGGCCGAACGGATCACTCAGTGCGTGCGCGCGGACGACATGGTGGCTCGGCTGGCTGGTGATGAGTTCACCGTCCTGCTCCCGCGCATCCGGGGAACCGAGGCCGCCGAACGGGTG
Source organism: Chloroflexota bacterium (assembly GCA_025450375.1). Next base: position 3,234 of record JANWHO010000359.1, on the reverse strand, counting down.
GCCCGCACGATTGTTCGCGATCTGGCCCGACCAATCGTCGCTCAGGAACGCATCTTACACGTAACCAGCAGCGTTGGAGTTGCCATCTTTCCCGACGCCGGTCACGATGTCGAGACCTTGCTCGCCGCCGCCGATGCCGCCATGTACCTAGCCAAGAGCCGCGGCAAGAATGGCTTCGCCTTTTGCCAGGTGGAGACCCGCGCGGCGGTGTGAGAAGACGACTTTACTGATCGCCTGGAACCAAACCACACGGCATTCGCGATGAGCACCAGCGCCGGATCCCGCGCCCTCCCCAATGCGCCGCCGGCTACTGCCTGATCAGTCGTGCGCTTCCCGCGCGTCGGATTCAGGGGTCGGCGCGGTACCATGGGGAGGCGACGGGACCGAAAGGAGGGGAAAACCATGACAGAGAGGAATCGCGAACGGTGGCTGGCGGAGCCGGAGTGGCTGGCGCGGCATCTGGATGATCCGGGAGTCCGGGTGGTGGACGTGCGGGGGGCGGTCAAAACCACTACGGATGAGGAGGGCACCCAGAAGGCCGTCTACACCGGGCTGCGAGACGCGTATCTGGTCGGTCACCTGCCGGGCGCGGTATTCGTGGATTGGACGACCGACCTCGTCGATCCCGATGATCCGGTACCGGCGCAGGCCGCGCCCCCGGATCGGATCGCCGAGTTGCTGGGCGGCCTGGGAATCGGCGACCGAACCACGGTGGTCGCGTACGACAGCCATCCCGCCAGCCAATTCGCCACTCGCCTGTGGTGGCTGCTCCGCTATTATGGCCACGACCAAGCGATGGTGCTGAACGGCGGTCTGGGCGGCTGGAGCGCGGAAGGCAGGCCCCTGAGCACCGAGGTAAAGAGCTACCCTCGGGCCGTATTCACGCCCCGGATCCAGTCCGAATGGCGGGCGACCGCCGAGCAGGTGTTGGCCATGCTTGGCCAGCCCGGCATCACCCTGGCCGATGCGCGCGAGGATGCTCAGTATAGCAACGCGGTGCGGCGCGGGGCGCGGGGTGGCCACATTCCGGGGGCGATCTCGGTGCCGCGCGAGCTGTGCATGGAAGCGAACGGCACCTTCAAGGCCGACCACGAGTTACGAGCGTCGCTCGAGGGGGCGGGGCTGCGGCCAGAGCGACAGGTGGTGGCCTATTGCAACGGAGGCGTGGCGGCGACCACGCTCCTTTTCAGCCTGAGCCTGCTTGGGTATTCCGCTCTGACCAACTACGACGGAAGCTGGAATGAGTGGGGCAATCGCCCTGACCTCCCCGTAGAGGACTGATAACTGGAGAGACGTCGTGAAGAGGCCGGTCGCTGCCAAGCGACCGGCCTCTTTGCGTTTTGGCGTGTCACCTACTTGTAAGATAAATTTACTGAACGTATATTATCCATTCAACTATCCATCCATTTACTATGTTTAGTAAACATAGTAAATGGATGGATAGTTCGGCTTGCTGCCCCTGCTAGGATCTGTTGGCTTATTCGGGGGCGGTGAAGCGAACAGTCGGAGGATCCTCGGCCAGGCCAGAAACGATCTCACGGATCATTCGAGCCAGTTGCCGCTCGATCCACTGAGCGGCGGCGGCCGTGGGGCAGCGCACGATCAGGACCGATCCGTCATGGGAAATCTGGGTGGTGGAGGCGACCCGCGCTCGATAGACCGCTGGGGCCAGCACCGCCGCCAACTCTCTTTTGATCGCGTCCCACAATCCATCGGGTGCCGGCCGCGCCCCCGTACCTGTTTCCTGAATGGGGGGACGGGGGGCTGTTTCTTGCTGTTCTGTGTAGTGTAATCTCTGTTTCTTGTAGGTGTCTGGTGGGACACGAGGTTCCCGGTGATCCGGGGTGGCCGCTGGGACACCTCCCTGGTGTCTGTTGGGACGGCTGGGTGATGTCTGGGTGGACACCTCCCTGGTGTCTGACGAGACACCAGGGGTAGAGTGGGCGCGGCCGCGGATGGCCCAGCTTTCCCCGTCCTGATCGCAGAGGCGGAGGCGGATGTAGCTGGGCCGCCACCCGCGGTCGGGGTCGAGTTGGCGATGCCGCTCGATCAGCCCCTTGGTTTCCAATCCGGCCAGGGCCCGTTGCACGCTCCGCTCGCCGAGCCTGGCGCCCCAGTCCAGGCGGGATCCCTCGCGGGTGACGATCCCGCCGCCGATCTGTTCGACCGTAATCTGATCGCCTTGCTTCTTGAAGCCAAGGGTGCGGCGGATCAGGTAGAGGAGGACGCGGAGCTCGATTTCGGGCAGGAAGGGCGCCACCCAATCGAAGAAAATGTCCGGGGTCTGGGTATAGAGCGGAGGATAGAGACCAGGGAAGGCCGTCCAATCGGGGGGCGATTCGAGGTCATAGGGGCCGGCCGAGAAATCGTCGTCACGCGGCATCGCTACCTCCGATGGACCGGCCATTGGCCCGCGCCACGAGATGCACATACCGCTCGAGGGTGGCCAGGAGATCCTCCCGATCGGCCCGAGGAATCGTCTCGTCTTGCAGGAGGTCGACCAGGGCGCGGATCGTGGGGTGGCTGGTAATTTCGGGACCGAACCCCTCGGCGGGAAGGCCGGCGGCAGCCAGCAACCGGTTGGTCTCGGAAGGGTTCAGTCCCAGGGTTTGGGCCAGGGCCAGGGCCTGCTCGCGTCCTGCCGGGAGGCGCTGGCCTCGTTCGAGCCGATTCACCGTGCCCACGTTCACGCCGCTCGCCCGGGCCAATCCGTTCTGGGCCAGACCGGCCCGCTCGCGATAGGTTCGCAATAGGGCGCCGAAACTCGATTCCACCCGCTCGCCCCTCTCCGTTGTCTCCTATTCCCCACAGCATATCCTGACCTTTGCGGATCCGTCAATCCACCCGTCCAGGATCCATGATAAATGCATAATTATACATGACCTCCTGGAAATAGCGGGATCCTTTGCGGTTAAGCAAAGACGGGGCTTGCCGCTTGCTCAGCCATGTCTCCGCGGCGGTCCGGGGTCCGCGGGTTTGTGATCAATCTCGCGCTCCCGGAAAGATGCATGTGACTACCACAACCATGGGATGCGTGGATCGCAAAACACCGGTATGCCCTTGACTTCCGAGTTGGCGGGCGTGCCCTGGGCGGCGGCGCTACACTGAATCGAGAGAGGGGGCCGGCGGACGGCGCCGCCAGCGTGGCCGGCCGATTCGGCGCCAGCTGACCGCGTGGGTATCGCTACGGGAGCGTGATATGGATCCCTTGAGTAGCCCGGCAAGCGGCTGGAG
>JANWHO010000358.1 GCA_025450375.1 Chloroflexota bacterium | reverse complement strand
TCAGGCTGGCGGCGCGCGGATCACCAGTCGCGGTGAGGTCATGGAGCGCCGTACCGTCCCACCAGCCCAGGTGGGGCTGGATGTCCTCGGCGCGGAAGCGGCAGAGCGCGGGTGACGCTGGGAAGAGGGCGGGGTTACGCGGCATGGTCAGAGTCTCCTCCGGTAGCCAGTTATTCGCCCTTCATTGTAGCCGACACACCAATAGGGCGACCATGGCCGTGGATGCTACGCTCGTGTCTCGCTCGGCGCGGTGCCAGGATGGAGGTGGCAGGCCACCTGGCGGTTCTGGCCTATTTGGACCAAGGGAGGGTACTCGCTCCGGCAGATCGGCATCACATAGGGACAGCGGGTGTGGAAGTGGCAGCCGGCGGGCCGGTTGATCGGGTTCGGCGGGTCGCCCTCCAGGGCGGGCATAGGCGTCTTCTTCACCGGCACCGGCTTGGGGACCGCCCGCATCAGGGCCTGCGTATAGGGATGCAGCGGCTCTTGAAACAGGTCCTCCGTGGCGGCAAGCTCCACGATGCGCCCCAGGTACATGACCGCCACTCGCCGGCTAATGTGCTTCACTACTCCGAGGTTGTGGGCCACGAAGAGATAGGTCAGGTCAAGCTGCTCTTGCAGGCGCATCAGCAGATTGAGCACCTGCGCCTGCACCGAGACATCCAGCGCCGATACCGCTTCGTCGGCGACAATGAAGTCCGGTTGCACTGCCAGGGCGCGGGCGATCCCGATCCTTTGTCGCTGGCCCCCACTGAACTGGTGCGGTTTCCGCTCGGCCATTTCCGGGCTCAGCCCTACCAGGTGCAGCAGGTGGTTAACCCGTTCCATTCGCTCGTTCGGCGGACAAATCCCATGCACCTTGAGTACTTCACCGATGGCCTGCCGGACGGTCATAGTGGGATTGAGAGAGGAATAGGGATCCTGGAACACCATCTGCATTTTGGTTCGCAGCTCACGGGCGGCCCGTGGATTTTGGTGGAGAATATCTACCCCGTTGTGAAAAATCTCGCCCGAAGTTGGTTCGTAGAGACGGAGCAGCACCCGGCCCAACGTACTCTTGCCGCAGCCGCTCTCTCCAACCAAACCAAGAGTCTCGCCTTTCTGAATGCTCAGGGAGACCCCATCCACCGCCTTCAGGGACTCCGGCTCGGCGCCTCGCAAGCGCGCGCCCAGGGCGCCGCCAACCGGGAAGTACTTGCTCAGGTTCCGCGTCTCCACCAGGGGTTGGGTGGTCCGTGAGTCAATCATGGGCGACCTCCACCTGGTCATGGCGAATGCAGCGGGACAGATGATCCGGACCCACGGGGAGTAGCTCCGTGTGCCAGGTCCGGCATTGCTCCATGGCGAGCGGGCAACGGTCGAGGAAGCGGCAGCCATGAGGAGGGTCGATCAGGCTGGGTGGCGCGCCGGGAATAGGGGTCAGGTATTTGCCAGTAGTGGCGCCCGGAAGGGAACGGAGGAGGCCTTGCGTGTAGGGATGTTTCGGCTGGGTGAGCAAGGTAACGGTATCGCCCTGCTCCACGATTTGCCCCCCATACATGACCGCCATGCGGTCGCAGGTTTCGGCGATCACTCCGAGGTCGTGGCTGACCAGGACGACGGTCATGCCAAACTCGCGTTGCAGATTGAGGAGCAGGCTAAGAATCTGATCCTGGATCGTCACGTCCAGGGCGGTCGTTGGCTCGTCGGCCAGGAGGATCCGGGGCCGGCAGGCAAGGGCGATGGCGATCAGCACCCGCTGGCGCATGCCCCCGCTGAATTGGTGTGGGTAGTCGTTGATGCGCCGCTCGGGAACCGGGATGCCTACTTCACGCATCAAGCGGAGGGCCGCCGTTACCCGCTCGCGCTTTCCCATGGAAGTATGAGCCTGGAGTGACTCGGCGATTTGGTCGCCCACCCGCATCAAGGGATTGAGGAACGTCATCGGATCTTGAAAGATCATGGAGATATGGGCGCCGCGGACCATCTGCATCTGCCGAGAGGAAAGGCCGATCAGATTGCGCCCATTATAGAGCACCTCACCGCGCGTGACGGCGGGAGGAGTAGGGAGCAGGCCGATCAGCGAGCGGCAGGTAACGCTTTTTCCGGAGCCGCTTTCGCCCACGATGCCAAAGGTTTCCCCCGCCAGGAGATCGAACGAGACCCCGTCCACCGCCCGGACCAGTCCGTGCTCGGTGTCGAACGATGTGCGGAGATCGCGGACCGAGAGAATGACCGAGCCCGGCTCGGGCGCCTGTCCTGAGCGTTCCCTTGAGTCAGCGGCAAGTACGGTCGCGCTCATCCCTGTGGCCTCAGAATATCGGCCAGACCATCGCCGATCAGGCTGAACGATATGCCTACCAGAACAATCGCGATGCCGGGGAGGGTGGGTACCCACCATTGGGTGACCATATAGGTTTGGCCATCGGAAATCATGGAGCCCCATTCGGGGGTCGGTGGCGGGACGCCCAGCCCCAGATAGCCAAGAGCCGCGCCGAGCAGGATGTTACCCACCGCGTCAGCCATCGAAAATATCAGGGCAACCGAAATCACGGACGGCAGGATATGCCTGATCATGATCCGGCGATGACTATAACCCAGGGTACGGGCGGCCAGGATGAACTCCTGCTTTTTCACTACCAGGGTCTCCCCGCGGATAATGCGGGCATAGGAGACCCAGCCCACGGCCCAGATGGCGATGAACATATTGAGAAGGCTCGGCCCAAGCATGGCGATAATCGCCAGGACCAGAACCAGGAAAGGGAAGGCGAAGAAGATGTCCACGATCCGCATCAGGATCCCGTCGATCTTTCCCCCGAAGTAGCCGGCGATCAAGCCCACCGTCGTGCCGACGATCACGGTGACGCTTGTGGCTCCGATCCCGATCAGTAAATCGATCCGCCCGCCATAGAGGATGCGGCTAAGGGTATCCCGGCCGAAAGGCGCGTCGGTGCCGAACAAATGGCCGGCACTGAATGGGGGCGCTCCAGCGTTATTGATGTCCTGGAACGAAGGGTCATAGCTGGTCAGCAAGGGAGCGGCAAGGCAGGCAGCCGCGATCAGCACGAGCATGATACCGCCGATCAGCAATGGCCAACTACGTACCCGGCGTTTCCGCTTCCGGGTCGCCTGCCCCGCCATGCTGGACAGGGGTACGCTGGTCGAGTCTACCACTTCATAGGCCACGCTTGCTCGCCTCACGTTCCCCGAAAAGCCGGCGGTGAATCATTGCTGCACCCGAGGGTCCAGCAATCCATAGGCTACATCGGTGAGTAGATTGATGCCAATGACGAAGAACGCGATCAGGAGGGTGATTCCTTGAACTACCGCGTAGTCGCGCTGCTGGATGGCCGAGACCAGCAATTGCCCGATTCCGCCCAGGGCGAAGACATTTTCCACGATCACCGTGGCGCCCATCAGGAAAGCGATGTTAACGCCAAAAATGGTCACCGTGGATAGGAGGGCATTCCGCAGGACATGCCGGCCCAGAATGACCCGGTTCGGCAGCCCCTTGGCTCTCGCCGTATCGACATAATCCGCGCGCAGCACGGACAATGTGCTGTTCCGCAGCGACCGGATCAGGATGGCGCCAAAGCTCAGGGCGATCGTCAAGGAGGGAAGAAATAGATCCTTGATGTGGCTGGGAACGTCATTGCCGAAACCACTGACCGGGAAAATAGTGAAATGAATGCTGAAGATGAGGACCAGAATAATCCCCACCCAGAAAGCGGGCATGGCCAGGGCAACCAGAAAGAAAGCTCGGATTGCCTGGTCGATCAGGCTATTCCGCTTGAGAGCGGCCAACATACCGAGCGGCACCGAGATCAGCGCCGCCAGCACGGCCGCGTACACCACGAGCCAGATAGTGGGCTCGATCCGGCTAAAAATCAAGTCGCGAACCGACTCCTCATAATAGATGGAGTTGCCAAGGTCTCCATGCAGGAGGTTCCCCAGGAAAATCAGATACTGGTTCCACAGCGGTTTGTCGAGGCCAAGCGCGATTCGCAGGGCATGCGCGCTGGTCACGGAGTAGTGATTGCCCAGCAGAGCCGCCACCGGATCGCCGGGGATGAGATGAATAAGGAAGAAGGTGATGATCGTAATCCCGATGGCTACCGGAACCATCTGGATTAAGCGCGGAATGACAAACCCGAACCGCCCCACTGACCTACCTTCCTGCGCGCGTCCAACTCGCCTCGTTCATGCCTTCGCGGGCCCGGTTATCCCCGCTTGAAGCCCCAGCCTTCAGGCCGGGGCTTCAAGCGGGGATAACCGCACAATCTAGACTTGACCTCCTCCACCCGGCCTCAGCCGTCGTCCCTGCCATCCGACCTCAGTCGGAGGCCGCGCGCTGCCCGACTCCTCACCCATGCCCAGGCTCCGGATCACGACTTGGTTACACCCTGGAGAATGAAATAGCCAAGCGGGTTTTGGCCAAAGCCATGCACATGGTTATTGACCCCGTTAATGAACGGTGTGTAGGTGAGATAGAAGAACGGCACCTGTTGGGCGAAGATTTCCTGGATCTGGTAGTAAATCTTCTGGCGGGCGGCCGGATCACGAGTGGACTCGCCTTCGTGGACCAGCTTTATCAGGGTTGGATTGTCATATTGGGTGAGGTAGGACCGAACCGAGGAGTTCGAGTAGTCCACCGCGTAGGCGACCAATTCATCCGGATCAGGGATGTCGTTGGTCCAATACTGGTTGATCATGCTGAACTTCATGTTTTGGTTGTCGGTGGCCAGGGTGGTGGGATCCATCTGCTTGATCGTGACATTGATCCCGATTTGCTTCATCTCCGACTGGAAGATGACCGAGATTTGCTGCTGCTCCAGGTTACCCGCGCCCAGATCCAGGGTCATGTTGAAACCGTGGGGCACGGATGACTTGGCGAGGTATTGGCGGGCCAGGGCCAGGTTGTAGGTGGGCGATGGGAGATTGGGATCCCAATCAATCGCCCCCTTGGCCATGAAGGAGTTGGCCGGCGTCGCATAGCCCTTATAGACCGCCTTGATGATCGCGGCGCGGTCAATCGCGTGGTTGATCGCCTGCCGTACGTTCACGTCGCCGAAGGGCGCTACCTTATGACTCGGCTGAAGGTAGGTAATCTTGGTGGAAGGCAACACCTGAGCTTTCGCGTTCTGGCTTGCGTTGATCGCGGTGACGAGATTGGGGGCCAACACGTTATCGACATCAAGCTGGCCGCTCTGCACTTCCAGCAGTCTCGTGCTGTCCGAGGGGATCACATCGAACTCCACATGTTGCATGGGGAACTGGTTGGCGAGGAAGTAGGCGGGGTTCTTTTTCAGCCGGGTCATGGACCCATTCTTGTATGCTTCTAGCATGTAGGGGCCGGTGCCGATCGGGTGTTGGGCCATGTACTTGGCGCCCACCTTCTTGAAATAGGCTTCGGGATACACGCCGGAGCCAAAAAAGGCCACGTCGGAGAGAAATGGTGCCCATGCGTGGAGCAGGGTCACCCTGAGGGTAGTGGTGTCTACCACGTCCACGTGCTTGATCGCGCCCAGGATAAAAGCCCAAAGTTGGGAGGGCTCGCGCGCTCGGTCAAGGGTGAATTTCACATCGGCCGCCGTCAAAGGCGCTCCATTATGGAAGGTGACATTATGTCTGAGGTGGAATGTATAAATAGTGCCGTCCTTGGAGATGTCCCAACTGGTTGCCAGGTCCGGCTGCAGGGTTACCCCATCGTTTGCGGTACGGAGGAGCTGATCGTAGATATTGACCAGAACCCAGATGCTCGGGTTGTCCGGCGCGCTAGGGGGATCGAACGTCTGAGGCGCGAGCGGCCAGCCGATGTACACGGTATCGTTGGCGGCGCGGGCCTGCCTCGCCTGAGTCATGGACGCCGGCAATACGCCGGTGAGGGCGAGGACTCCAACCAGGGCAATTGCTTTGAGGCGCCGCGATCCTGGGACTTTCCAAGCTCTTTCCATAACGTATTCAACTCCGGCAATAACTAAGCGCCGCGATAAAGAAGATTGCTGGGCGACGGTTCCATCACCCAGACTTCAGCCTCGCCACCAGAATATACGAGCAACGGTGACACGGTGGCACGGCTTCAACCATGGCCCCAGTGGTTGGGAGAAGTATAGCTGAAAGCGGTCGGGAATGTGAAAGTGGGTTACCGCCGTTACTCTCCCCAGTCCTCCTCCTCCATGGGGGCCAGAGCCAGGGCCAGCGGATCGAGGCTGGTGACCTCGAGATCGGCCCCGCAGTCGGAGCAGCGCAGAATCTCGCCCTTCACTGGACCATTGAGGGTAATCGTGGCGGCGCATTCCGGACATTCGATAGTCATCGGTTCTTTCTCCCCATGTTCTTATAACGCGCGGGCCAACTCGGCCAGCGCGGTTCGCACGATAATGATCGCTTTGTCATACTCGGTCAGGTCGATATGCTCGTTAGGGGTGTGATCCAGCCCCGCGTCGCCGGGTCCGTAGGCCAGAAGGGGGCAGGACCAGTGTTCGGCCACTACATTGAGGTCGCTGGTCCCCGTCTTCACCGCGAACCGCGGTTGGCCGCCTGAAGCACGAATAGCCGCCAGCATGGCGCGGGCCAGCGGCGTGTTCTTATCCACCCGCACCGCCCGTTCATAGGCGCGGAAGCGGACGGTATCCTCTCCGGCCAGAGCGATCAGGGCGCCTCGCCAGGCGTCTATATTGAAACCGGTAGGGAGGCGGAAGCCCATGTTCAGGGTCGCCACGTCCTCCAGGCCGTCGCTCGCGGAGTGCATGGTGCGCAACGAACCCTGCAGCCGATCAAAAATCGCCGGAGATCGTCCGGCATTGAAGTGCTCGATGGCCTCGCTGGCCCGATGCCAGAAGCTGACCGCCCGATCACAGACGCTGGGGTGCCGGCCGGCGGTATGCTCGCTGGGCTGCCGTGCCTGGTACTCCGCCAAGAGGCGGCCCTTGTACCCCACTGTTACCCGGTCCCAGGCGCTGGGTTCCCCGATGATCGCGGCATCCGGCTGGTACAGAGCGGCGGCGAGCCGGGCCCCCTTGGCGGTCGCGGACTCTTCCTCCACCGCGCCAATCACCACCACGCGCCCAGGGCCGTCATAGGTGGAGGCGGCGGCGATAAAGGTCGCCAGCGGGCCCTTGGCGTCGACCGCGCCTCGCCCTTGCAGCAGATCGCCATCCAGGCGAACCGGAACGTCGCCCGGCGCGGTGTCCATGTGTCCAAGAAGAACGATAGTTGGACCGGAATCGGCGGTCCCGCGTTCCCCGACCGCGTTCCCTGCCTCATCGATCCGAGCCCGAAAACCTCGGGCCTGCATTTCCGCTCGAAGGAATTCCGCCAGTGGCCGTTCCTGGCCTGATAGGCTGCGGATCTCCAGCATACGATGCAGAAGGGCCCGGTCATCCAGGGCCGTGCCGCGTTCGCGCGGGTTGGCTGATGGTATCGCGGTAGTCATGCGTGCTGTTCCTCCCGTGTGGCGAGCGTGGCCGGCGTCGCGGGTGGGCGCGCGCCAGGGCTGGACGCCGCCGCATGGCCAGGGGCGGCTTCGATCCAGGTGCCGCCGCCCGCAAGGGCCCGGCGGATCGGTTCGGGTCCGCGGCCCAACGCGAGCACTGCCCGGCCAACTCCACCGACGATCGCTTCATGCGCGCCCAGGAGCTTTTTCCGCATCCCGCCGCTCGCCAGACTCATCGCCTCGTTGACTTCTCGCGGATCGAGCCGCTCGACCAGCGAGGCGGGATCCTCACGGTCCCGCAGGAGGCCCGGAACGTCGGTGAGCAAGACGAGGGTCTCGGCTCCCAGGGCGCAGGCTACCGCCGCCGCCGCTCGGTCGCCGTCGATGTTGATCGCCTGCCCCTCGGTGCTGAGAGCCGGGGGGCAGAGTACGGGGAGATAGCCGCCCGCCAACAACAGGTGCAGGAGGTGGGTATTCACGTCGGTGACCTTCCCGGACAGGTCATCGCGAATAACTCGCCGCCGGCCATCCTCCACCACGGTGATCGCCGCCTTCCGGGGGCCTCGGAGCACCGCCCCATCAACCCCGGCCAGTCCTACCGCCTGGACCCCTGCTTGCTGGAGTGCCTCCACCAGGCTCACGTTGCGCTGGCCGG
>JANWHO010000357.1 GCA_025450375.1 Chloroflexota bacterium | reverse complement strand
TGATGTTCACGCCCGGGGCCACGATATCCGGCTTCAGGGCGAAGTCGCCCAGACGAGGGCCGCGCGAGCTAAATGGAGCCAGGTTCTTGCTCTTGTCGATCGCCCCCACGGTCAGGGCGGCGTCGGCCGCCCCAGGAGTGGAAACCAACCGGCCGTTCCCGCTGCGCTGGCCGGAATTGCCGGCCGCGATCACGAAGAGCACGTTCTTTTTGGCGCTGATGTTGTTCACGGCCTGCGACAGGGGGTCGGTGCCGTTAGTGGCTCCTCCGCCCAGGCTCAAGCTTTCGATCCGCGCGCCCTGGTCGGCCGCCCATTCCATGGCCTTGAGAATGCCGGAGTTCGTCCCGCCTCCGGATCGGTTGAGCGCCTTGGCGTTGAGCAGTTCGGCCTGCGGGGCAACGCCCCCATACTTCCCATCACTCGCGGCGCCGGTGCCGCCGACGATTCCGGCCACATGAGTCCCGTGGCCCATGTGGTCGAGCGTATCGCGGTCGCTGCTAAAGTTCGCGGCGGCGACGACCCTCCCCTTCAGGTCAGGGTGGTTGCCGTCGATCCCCGTGTCCACGATGGCGACTCGGACCCCTTTTCCGGTCAGGCCCCGCTGATGCGCGAGGTGGGCGTCAATCAGGGGCAACGAGGAGTCCAGGAGCGGGCTGATGAGTTCGGGGCTCGCGGTAGCGACCCCATCAAGCCAGATCTCCTCTATACCCACGGCGTGGTCGGGCGTGGTGGGGACGAATGGCCCATCCTTGCTGACGTAGCCGCTGGCCAGCGGCTCGTACTCGAACAGGTGAGTAAGATGGATTCCAGTGTCAACCATTCCTTGGTGTACGGCCTTCGCGGCCTGATCATGATTGGCGAACTGCACAATCACCGGAATGGTGCCGCTGGCCTGGTCGTCGAAACCATGCGCGGCCAGGTAGGAGATATCGAATAGCATGGGATCGAGAGATTGGCCTGTCGCGGCACTGTAGATACTGGGGCTAGAGCTCGCGGGAAACGTATAGTGGTCGCCAGTGGGCCCTGTATAGAGGCGGAGGTCGGAAGGCGTAGTTGGAGAATGGCCCGGCTCCAGCCGCACTACCTGGCCGGTGAGCAGGGTGATTGTGTCGTCCGGCGACGGGTGGGAGGACCAGGGCGCCAGGAGCGCGAGCGCCAGGGCTCCGGTGATGGTCCAGTGTACGGTCAGGTAGCGTCGAGGATGACGGAACAGAAGCGACATTGGACCCTCCTACTGGTGAGTTAGTGCCTTGTGGAGCAGCATCGCAAGCTGTATCATACTCCCCGTTACTTCAACGGTCCATGCTCCTGGGCAGGGGTTCCCCACCTGGGCGGCTGTGGGATGAGCGGCAAGTGTCGCCGCTCGGTGTACGGAAACAACACGGCCCAGCGGAGGGGCGTGAATGAAGTTATCGTGTTCACAGGAAGCCCTCAGCCGTGGATTGCAAGTGGTGAATCGCGGGGTCAGTACCGCGGCCGCCAGTTCCTTGCCGGTGCTGAGCAATGTGCTGGTGGCTACCGACGATGGGCGATTGCGTCTGTCGGCGACCGACCTGAAGGTTGGGATCACACTCTGGATCCCGGCCATGATCTTCGAGGATGGCGCGGTGACGCTCCCGTCCCGCTTGCTGACCGAGTTCATCAATTCACTGCCGAACGATCAGGTAGAGGTCACCACCCCCGAGAGCCCGACCGTGGCCCGCATTCGCAGCGCCCGCTTCTCGGCCAACATCCGCGGGATCGACGCCGATGAGTTTCCCCTGATTCCCAATATCGCCGACGAGCCGGCGGCGGTGATCGGGGCCAGCGTTCTCCGCGGCATGATCAACCAGGTGGTGTTCGCCGCCTCGACCGACAGCACGCGCGGCCCTTTAACCGGCATCTATACAACGTTCGCGGGCGAGAACGTGACCATGACCTCGTCGGACGCCTACCGGTTATCGGTCCGATCCGCCGGGCTGGCCAAGCCCTGTGGGGCGGATTTTAGCGTACTGATTCCGGCCAAGACTGTTGCTGAACTGGGGCGCGTATTGCCCGACGACGATAGCTCGGTCGCCATCACGGTCACCCCGAACCGCGGGCAAATCTTGTTCCACATGGAGAACGTGGATTTCCTGGCTACCCTCCAGAGTGAGCAGTTCGTGAACTATAAGCAAATCATTCCCAAGGAATACAAGACGCGAGTGGTGGCGAACACCGCCGATCTCCTCAAGGCGGTGAAGATTGCCGGTTTCTTCGCTCGCGATGGTTCCAGTTTGCTTCGCCTGGCGATCGACGCCGGCGAAGGGGGCGCGGGAACGGTGAGCGTGAGTGCGGAAACTCAGGACGTGGGAGACAACGATAGCGTGGTGGATGGGGTGGTCGAGGGCGACAGCATTAAGATCGGCTTCAATAGCAAGTACGTGGCCGACGCGTTGGCGGCCATGAATTCCACCCAGGCGGCAATCGAATTGCTGGGCCCCACTCAGGCCGGAGTGCTCCGCCCGGTTGATGGAGCCGACTTCCTCCATGTGATCATGCCGGTGACCGTGCCGCGCTAGCCGGGTGCTGCTTCGCCATCTGTCCTTGCGGCACTACCGGAACTACGTCGCCCTTGACGTAGCCTTTCAGCCAGGGCTGATCCTCCTCCACGGCGCGAACGCCCAGGGGAAGACCAACCTGCTGGAGGCTATCTATCTGCTGGCCACCACGAAGTCTTCACGCACCCGAACCGACAGCGAGCTGATCTCCTGGGCCGAGCGGGATCCGCTCAGCCCCACTGCCTTTGCGCGGGTGGTGGGACAGGTGGAGCGCGGCGCCACCGAGCAGTCGCTGGAGATTGTCATTCGCGAGGGGGGGCCGGAGGGTCAGGCGCGGAAACGGTTCAAGCTGAACGGGGTGGAACGGAAGGCGAGCGAGGTCGTGGGGGCGGTCCACGCGGTGTTTTTCTCTCCCACCGATGTTGACCTGGTGGCAGGGTCTCCCTCGGTGCGCCGGCGTTTCCTGGACGTGATGCTTTGCCAACTCGACTCCGGCTACTTTCGCGCCCTCAGCCGCTATAATAGAGTGATCGTGCAGCGCAATGCCCTCCTGCGCCAGATCCGCGAGCGAGCCCAGCCGGCGAGCACGCTCGAATATTGGGACGATCAAGTGTGCGAACATGGCGGTCTGGTCATGGGCCAGCGGGCCGCCGCGACCGGCGATCTGGGCCGGATCGGGGCCGAGTGGCATTTTGTCCTTAGTGGAGAGCAGGAACGGATGCAGGTGGAATACATTCCGGCCCTGGGAGGGGTGGCCGCCGAGGATCTGGCGGCAGGCGGCGTGCTGGCCGCGCGCGAGGCATTGCGGCGGAGCCTGGCGGCGGTGCGCCCCCGCGAACTGGCGGCGGCGCTGTCGCTGGCCGGTCCGCACCGCGATGACCTTGCCTTCCGGGTGAATGAGGTCGATGCCACGGCCTTTGGCTCGCGTGGGCAGCAGCGGACGGCTACCCTGGCCATGAAGCTGGCCGAACTGGCCTACATGCGGGGCCAGAGCGGCGAGCAGCCCATCCTTCTGCTGGATGATGCCACCTCGGAACTGGATCCCCCACGGCGAGAAGCGATCCTGAAGGCGGCGTCCGAAGGGCAGCAGACCTTCGTCACCAGCGCGGATGGGGCGGGAGCCGATCAGTTCGCCGCCGCGGCGCAGCGATGGGAAGTGAGCCGAGGGGCGTTGCGCCCCATGGGCACGTGAGTTGCCACCTTTTGCCCAGCCATGCGGTACCCTGACCAACAAAGCGCGCACCGGAATCGGGCCGTATGGGAGAGCGGAGTAGATGACCATGAACATGCCTTCATCCGACCTGTCCCACCTCGATCTGCTGATCGTGCGGGGGCGGGGCAACGAAGCGCTTCGGCTGCTGAATCGGTCGGGAGCCGGCGGGTGGGATCCGGCCACCGGCCAGGCACTGCGGGCCTGGGCTCTGGCCGAGCGCGCCGAATTCCCGAAAGCGGCGGAGGTGGCGAACGCGGTACTGGCCGAAGATCCCAGCCAGGCGCGCGCCTATCTGGCGCTGGGGCTGGTAGCCCAGGCAGCGGGCAACCCCCAGGCCGCCGCGGATGCCTTCAGCAGGGCCATGCAGGCCGACCAGACCTTCGCGCCAGCCTACTACCATTTCGGCCTGCTCCTCTACCAGCATGATCAGTGGGAGGAGGCACGCCGCGTCCTGGAGCAGGCGCGCGCCCTGGCCCCCGGCCAGTGGCGTTACGAGGCGGCGCTGGCTCGTCTTGAGGCACCAGGGCGCCGTCCGGCGGCCCTGCGCGCGGCCTACGGGGCGGCGATCGCCCGGGGAGAGGGATCGTTGGCGGTGCGATTACGGTGGTTGAGTACCTACCCTCGGGCCCTTCTGGCTCCGCTGGCGGGCGGAGGGCGTCCAGGAGATCGACGGCAGGCGGCGGAGGCCCTTCGACTCTTGTTCAGCCGCCCCGTGTTCGTGGTGTATGCTCTGCTGGCGATCAACGTCGCCATGTACCTGTTCCTGGAGACTCACGGCGGCTCGCAAAATAGTCCCACCCTCGATCGCTATGGGGCCAAGGACGACTACGCGATCATTCACCAGGGGCAATGGTGGCGCCTGATCACCCCGATTTTCCTGCATGCCGGCATTTTGCATCTGGCGGTCAATAGTTATTCGCTCTACGCGGTCGGGCCGCTATTCGAGCGAGGCGTGGGTCCGGCGCGTTTCCTCTATGTCTACTTCTTCGCGGGAATCTGCGGCTCGATTTTCAGCGTTGCCGCCTCGAACGACCTGGCGGTGGGCGCTTCGGGCGCCATTTTTGGGGTGTTTGGGGCGTTGGGAGTCTTTTTCTTTCGCAATCGACGTATCTTTGGCCGGGCATCCCGCTCCCTGGTCGGGCAGGTGGTGGTGCTGTCCGTGATCAACCTGCTCATCCCCAACGTGGTGGGCGGCATTGATGGCTGGGCCCATCTGGGCGGTCTTCTGGGGGGCATCGTGGCGGCGGTCCTGGTAGGTCCCAGGTTGCCCAAGACCAGCCAGGGTGTCCCGGCCGGCGGCGTGTTGGACGATCAGCGGTCCCCGGGGACCGTGGCGGCCCTCCTGGGAAGCGCCGCCGTTATTCTAGCGGCCTTGGCGGCGGCCGTGATCGCGTGGAATCCCGCCGGTGCCTGAGCGAGCGTCGATGCGGCTGGCTGATCTGCTGCGGGAGGCGGGGATTGTTCCCCCCTCCGACTTCCCTGATAGCTCGGTATTCGAGGTCAGGTACGACTCGCGCGCCGTTGGACTGGGCGATCTTTTTGTCGCGGTGCCCGGAACGGTGAGCGATGGTCATCTTCACGCCGAGGACGCGGCGGCGGCGGGCGCGGTGGCGGCGGTGGTGGAGCGCCCGGTAACTGGACTGCCCTTCGTGCTGGTTCCCTCCACGCGTCTGGCCCTGGCGGATCTGGCCGCCGCGCGGCGCGATTTCCCGGCTCGTCGCCTGCACATAACTGGTGTAACCGGCACCGATGGGAAGACAACCAGTGTGTACCTGCTGGCCCATCTACTCGATGGCCTGGGCCGGAAGACTGGTTTGTTGAGTACGGTGGCCTTTAAGGTTGGTGCTCGCTGGGCGGATAATAGGGCCCGGCAATCGACCCTGGAGGCGCCCGAGGTGCAGGCCGGTCTCGCCGCCATGGTTGAGGATGGGGTCCAGGACGCGGTGCTTGAGGCGACCAGCCATGGCCTGGCCCTGGGAAGGGTGCGCCGATGCGCCTTCGATGAGGCGCTGATTACCAACATCACCAGCGAACACCTGGAGTTTCACGGGACTCGCCAGGACTACATCGCGGCGAAGGCGCTGATCCTGGATGCCCTCATGGAGCACGAGGGGAAGGAAGGACCGCGATTCGCGGCGATCAATCGCGATGACGAGGGGAGCGCTAGCCTGATCCCTGGCTCGCCGGTGGAGGTGGTCAGTTTCGGTCTGGACGCCGGGGCGATGATCCGCGGGGTGGATGTCCAGAGCGACGCGGCCGGCTCGTCTTTCGGGGTGGAAGTGGCGGGCCGCACCTACCGGGCGCGGACCCGATTGCCGGGGCTGTTCAACGTGTACAACTCTTTGGGAGCGTTGGCGATCCTCCATGGACGGGGTATCCCGTTGCCGGAGGCGCTGCCCCATTTGCCGTCGTTCGCCGGGGTACCGGGGCGAATGCGCCGGGTAGACCTGGGGCAACCATTTTTGGTGGTGGTCGATTACGCGCACACCGCCGCCAGCCTGGAGAAAGTTCTGACCACCCTGCGCCCGTTGGTCACGGCGCGGTTGCTTGTGGTCTTTGGGAGCGCTGGAGATCGTGACCGGGAAAAGCGCCCGGTGATGGGCGCGGCGGCGGCGCGCCTGGCTGATTTCAGCGTGATCACCGATGAGGATCCGCGGAGTGAGGGCTCGGCCGACATCCTGGAGGCGATCGCGCGTGGCGCGATGGCGGAGGGCGCTCGGGAAGGGACCGATTTCCTCCGGATCAGCGACCGGAAGCAGGCGATTCTCACCGCGATCTCCATGGCCGGACCGGGGGACGTGGTTCTGCTGGCCGGGAAGGGCCATGAACGCAGCATGCTGGTGGGAGGGCGCTCATTGCCCTGGGATGAAGAGGGAGAGGCGCGCGCCGCTCTCCAGGCCCGCGGCTATGGAGCCTAGAGGGTTGGACCGGACGGCTTTCGTCGACGAACGGCCCCGGCGGGCCCTGATCGTCCACAACCCAGTGTCGGGTCGGGCATCCTCGCATCGGCTGGTGGGCGAGGTCGCCTCGCGTCTCCGCCGGCGAGGCTGGACGGTCGAGGTGGCGCCGACCCAGCGCGGCGGCGATGCCACGGCCATTGCCCTGGAGGCGGTACGGGATCGCTACCCTCTGGTCGTGGCGGCGGGGGGAGATGGAACGATCAACGAAGTATTACAGCCGCTGGTGGGGAGTGGAGTGACCCTGGGGGTGCTCCCGGTGGGGACGGTCAACCTATGGGCTTCCGAGACCGAGACTCCCTCCGATCCGGGGAGGTTGGCGGCACTCCTGGATCGGCGCTCCGAGCGCTGGGTGGACGTTGGCCAGATAGGCTCCCGTTACTTTTTGCTGATGGCAAGCGTCGGATTCGACGCCGCCGTGGTCGCCGCCGTCTCGGGACGGCTGAAGAAACGATTTGGCCGCTTTTCCTACGCGATGGCGGCAAGCAACGTCGCCCTTGGCTACCGGGGAACCCCGATCCGCTTGCGCCTGGATGGGCGGGAAACGCGGATGAATATCCTGGTGTTGCTCATTGGGAATACGCGGCGCTACGCCGGCAACTGGCGGCCGATCCGCCAGGCGATTGCCGACGATGGGGCGTTGGACGTGTTGGCGATCCGTGGTGACCGCCTGTGGGCGGGGATCCCGCAAGTCGGCACCCTGCTCCGCGCCGCTTCGGTCGAACCGGGGGCACTTTTTCGGAGCCGGGCGAGCGATATCGAGATTGAATCCGAGGCCCCGATTCCGGTGCAGATGGACGGAGATGTCGCCGGGAGTACGCCGGCCCGTATCATCGCGGTGACGCGGGCCTTGAGGGTGGTGGTCGGGGGAAACGGCGGTGGTTTGTTTGGAGCCCATGATGAATGAAGCAAGCGAGGAACGTCCTCTCCGCCTTTCGGTAGTAGGTTTAGGACCAGGGGACTGGTCGCAACTAACCCTTGGCGTGTACGAGCGCCTGCAATCCGCCGGGGTAATCTATCTGCGCACCCAGGTTCACCCTACGGTGGCGATTTTGCGCGAACGATTGGGGCCCGCGCGGGAGTGGCGCGGCTTTGACGACCTTTATGAGCGGGCCGCCAGCTTCGATGCGTTGTATGAGGAAATCGCGGAGGCGGTTCTGACGGCGGTCCGCGCGGAAGACCGATCGGTCGTCTATGCCGTGCCAGGCCATCCCCTGATGGGTGAGCGGAGCGTCGCCCTTCTGCTCGAGCGGGCACCGGCCGCCGGCATCATGGTGGAGGTGCTGGATGGCCTGAGCTTCCTTGAACCGGTGGCCCGCGTTCTGACTCTCGATCCGGTGGCGTCTGGCATGCAATTGGTGGATGGCGCCGCCCTGGATGAAATGGGCGAGGGCAGCTTTGGCGCTAATTGGACCGGCCTGTCCCCTCGGGTACTCGCGGCTGGCCGACCGATTCTGATCGCGCAGGTCTACAACCGGCGCGTGGCGACGGCATGCAAACTTTGGCTCCTGGAACGCTATCCCGAGACCCATCGGATCCAGGTGATCCGGGCCGCCGGCACGGTCTTGAGTCAATCCTGGGAAATCGGCCTGGCGGAACTGGATCACACCGAGGGGTTTGATCATTTGACCACTCTGTACGTGCCGCCCCTGGACCCCTTGGCGGACCCGCGCGGCCTGGCGACTCTGCCCTACCTGACCGCCAGGCTGCGGGCCGAGGACGGCTGTCCCTGGGACCGGAAGCAGACTCTCCATAGCTTAAAAGGACACCTGCTCGAGGAGGCCCACGAGGCGGTGGCGGCGATTGACGAGGAAGATCCCGACGCGATGGCCGAGGAGCTGGGTGACGTCCTTCTTCTGGTCTCAATGCTGGCGCAGATTGGCGAGGAAGAGGGCTCGCTCGACCTACCCTCGGTGATCGAGGCCGTCACCACCAAGCTGGTCCGTCGCCACCCGCACGTTTTTGGCGACTTGAGTCTGGAGACGGCGGGAGCGGTGTTGGTGAACTGGGAGCGGATGAAGGTCGAGGAGAAGCTGCCCGCGGAATCCGCGTTAAGCGGGGTTCCCCTGGCCATGCCGGCCCTGATCGCCTCCCAGAACATGCAGCGGAAGGCCGCTGCCCTCGGCTTCGAATGGGAAAGCATCGCCGGCGTATACGACAAGCTTGAGGAGGAGCTTAGGGAGGTACGGGAGGCTGGCGAGACGGACCGTCTGGAGGAGGTGGGGGATCTGCTGTTCGTGATGGTGAGTCTCTGCCGGCATCTGGAGTTGGACGCCGACGAGGCGCTTCGGAAAGCCAATGCCAAGTTTCGCCGGCGCTTCGGCGCCGTCGAGGCGCTCTGCGTCCAGCGCGGCCTATCTCTCGCGGCCCTCGGTCCTTCCGGGCTGGACGCCGTCTGGTCCGAGGTAAAGGAGTCCGAGCGCGCCCGCTCCTGAGGCGATTCGTGTATCGTTGCCAATAACTTCCTTGACAGTGATCATTGCAAGTGCTACCCTGATTCCAGGCACTTAGCACTCGCAATGGGAGACTGCTAAGGGCTTGAGGACGAGTGACAAAGAGAATCGGCATCCTGACTGAACGGCGGCGAGCAATCCTCAAGGTCGTGGTCCAGGAATACGTGAAGACCGCGCAGCCAGTAAGCAGCGGCAAAATCGAGAACGAGTATGGCTTGGGCGTGAGCGCGGCGACTATTCGCAACGAGTTGGCCATGCTCGAGGATATGGGCTACCTCGCGCAGCCCCATACCTCGGGAGGCCGTGTGCCCACCGATCGGGGCTACCGCTACTTCGTCGAGGGACTGATGGAGGAGCCAGGGGTGCCGGTGGAGGAGCAGCGCATGATCGCGCATCAATTCCATCAGGTTCATCTGGATCTGGCGGAATGGCTGCGTCTTTCGGCCGCTATCCTGGCCAAGAGCGCACGATCCGCCTCTCTGATCACTGCCCCCCGTACGAGGGAAACACGGGTCAAGCACCTGGAGCTTATTTCCATCCAGGATACGGTCGCCTTGCTTGTGCTGGTCCTGCATGGGGGCATCGTGCAGCAGCATATGCTAAGTCTTCCCCTTCCGACCTCGCAGGAAGGGTTGTCCGCCTGTGCTGGGCGCCTGAATAAAATGTTGGAGGGGAACACCGCCGAGGCGATTAGCGGGATTGCGTTTGGTCTTCTGGATGAGGTGGAGCGGCTCGCCGCCATGGCCGTCGCCCAGTTGATGACCGAGCATAATCAAGAGCAATGGCCAATGGTCTATTACGACGGGCTGGCCAATATCCTGGGACAGGCCGAGTTTAGTTACGGCGTTCCTGGGCGGGGGTTGGATCGGTTGGACCGCGGTCAGAGTATCCGCGGCATGCTGGAACTGCTGCAGCAGGGCATCCTGTTGCGTCGCCTCCTGCCGCAGGTGGTGGCCGGGGATGGGGTTCAGGTCTTCATTGGCGGCGAGGGTGAGCACGAGGAATTGCGCCCTTTCAGCGTGATTGTCTCGCGCTACGACGCCGCGGGAGGTGGGACCGGAATGCTTGGGGTCCTGGGCCCTACCCGGATGGAATACGGCCGGGCGGTGGCGGTGGTACGTTATATGACCGCGCTGTTATCCGAGCTTGCGGGAGAGCTTTATGGTTGAAGACACTGAGACAGGAGACACCCGGGGTGAAGCCGAGACCGCGGCCGCGACGCGCGAGGGCGCGGACTCGCGTCGTCGGTGGCATCGGCGGGGTGCCCAGAATGATGGAGACTCACATGCGTCGGAGGAAACCCACGCCGCGGAAGGCGACGATGTGGCCGCGTCCTTGAGTCAGGAGCAGCTTGCCCTGGTGGAACGCCTGGTGGGCGAGCGATTAACTCAAGAGCAGGCCAAAACGGAAGAGGCAAACGTGCGTTGGCAGCGCACCCAGGCGGATTTCGCCAATTATAAACGCCGCAATGAGCAGGAACGCGACCAGCAAGGAAAATTCGCGACCTTGCTTCTGGTGTCGGAATTGTTGCCGGTACTCGATGATTTGGATCGGGCGCTCGCCACCATGCCTGAATCCGTGCAGGGACTTCCCTGGACCGATGGGCTCCTTCTGGTGGACCGTATTCTCCGCGCTACGCTGGAGAAGCAGGGCCTCCGGCAGATCGAGGCCGTAGGGGCTCGTTTCGACCCGATGCTGCACGAAGCGATCATCCAGGAGGAAAGCTCGGATTTCGCGGACGACGAGGTAGTGGCGGAATTGCGGCGCGGCTACATGCTCCACGATAAAGTCGTGCGGCCAACCCTGGTAAAAGTAGCCAAACACGTAGCGAGCACGGAATAATGCAGAGAAGGAGACTAGGGGAGCGATGGGTAAGGTAATCGGAATAGACCTTGGCACCACCAATTCCTGCGTGGCGGTTATGGAAGGCGGCGAGCCGGTTGTGATCCCGAACGCGGAGGGGAACAGAACCACTCCGTCGGTCGTGGCCTTTACGAAGGGCGGCGAGCGTTTGGTGGGCCAGGTGGCGAAACGCCAGGCGATCACCAACTCGGAGAACACGGTATTCAGCGTCAAGCGGTTCATGGGCCGGAAGTTCAACGACCCGGACGTGGATCGCGACAAGCGGCTGGTGCCCTATAAGGTCGTGGCCCGGAACAATGGTGACGTGGCCGTGGAGGTGATGGGGAAGCAATACACTGCTCCCGAGATCAGCGCCATGATTTTGGGGAAGCTCAAGGCGGACGCCGAGGCATACCTGGGCAGTAAAGTGACCCAGGCCGTGATCACGGTGCCGGCTTACTTTAATAACTCACAGCGCGAGGCGACCAAGGACGCGGGCAAGATCGCCGGTCTGGAAGTTCTCCGGATCATCAATGAACCGACCGCCTCGGCCCTGGCCTACGGTTTGGATAAGAAGAAGGACGAAAAAATCGCCGTCTACGATCTCGGCGGCGGCACTTTCGATATTTCCATTCTCGAGTTAGGTGATGGGGTATTCGAGGTCAAGAGCACGAATGGCGATACGCATCTGGGCGGTGATGACTTCGATCAACGGATCATAAACTGGCTCGCCGATGAGTTCCGTCGCGAGCAGGGAATCGATGTCCGCGAGGACCGCGTGGCCCTGCAGCGCCTCAAGGAGGCGGCGGAGAAGGCCAAGATCGAATTGAGCAGCGCCATGACCACGGAGATCAATCTCCCGTTCGTGACCGCGGACGCCAGTGGACCCAAGCACCTGGTGATGACCCTCACGCGGTCCAAGCTTGAGCAACTGGTGGGCGAGCTCATCGAGCGCTCCAAGCAACCGGTGCTGCAAGCACTGAAGGATGCGGGGCTCAAGGCGTCGGACATCAATGAAGTGGTGCTGGTGGGTGGTCAGACCCGCATGCCGGCGGTCCAGGCAATGGAGAAGGACCTCTTTGGCAAGGAGCCCAACCGGGGTGTGAATCCCGACGAAGTGGTGGCGATTGGCGCCGCCATTCAAGCGGGGGTGCTGTCCGGCGAGGTGAAGGACGTGCTGCTACTCGACGTGACCCCGCTTAGCCTGGGGATCGAGACCATGGGCGGCGTATTCACCAAGCTGATCGAGCGGAACACAACGATTCCGACCAGCAAGAGCCAGGTATTCTCCACCGCCTCGGACAATCAACCGAGCGTGGAAATCCATGTGCTCCAGGGCGAGCGTGAGCTGGCCCAATACAACAAGACCATGGGCAAATTCCACCTGGAAGGAATTCCCCCGGCGCCCCGCGGGATCCCGCAAATCGAGGTCGCGTTCGACATCGACGCCAACGGGGTGGTCCATGTCTCGGCCAAGGACAAGGGCACCGGCCGTGAGCAGAAGATCACCATCACTGCCTCCAGCGGGCTGGCCAAGGAGGAAGTGGAGCGGATGGTCCGCGACGCCGAGACCCACGCGGCGGACGACGCGCGGCGGCGTGAGGAAGTGGAAGTGCGGAATACCGCCGACAGCATGGTCTATAGTGCCCGCAAGACCATGGACGAGCACAAGGAGCACATCAACGAGCAACTAAAGGCGGACATCGAGAAGAACATCGGTGACGTGGAGGCCGCGCTCAGGACGGAGGATGTGTCCCGGATCAAGGAGGCCTCGGAGGGTCTGAAGAAGGTGCTGCAGGGCGTCGGCCAGGCCATCTACGGGGCGACTGGCGGCCAGGAATCGGGCGGCTTTGACGGCTCGGGCGGCTTTGACGGCTCGGGCGCCGGCGACTTCGGCCATGGTCCGGACGGTGAATCCGGCGGGACGACCAACCACGCGGACGAAAACACCGTCGAGGGTGAGTTCAAGGAAGTGTAAGGCCGTCGCGGTCCCTGATCGGCGACGACACGGGATCGTCACGCGGCTGTGATGGACGGAGCGGGCCGCATCGGAGAAGTAGGTACTTTCTCGATGCGGCCCTCCGGTCCCTCGTGAGGTGATCCGGCCAGGACTGCCGGGATGTCTAAAATGCGGGCGGGGTGAACGTTGGCACAGACTAAGCGCGACTATTATGAAGTCCTCGGCATCCAGCGCGGGGCCGATGACGCCACGTTAAAGCGCGCCTTCCGGAAGTTGGCCCGACAATTTCACCCGGACGTTAGCCGCGAGCCGGGCGCGGAGGCGGCATTCAAGGAGATCGGCGAGGCGTATGAAGTCCTGAGCGACCCGCAAAAGCGCCAGCTTTACGACCAATACGGACACGCGGGCGTGGATGGCGCCGGGGCCGACTTTGGCAATTTTGGGAACTTTGGTTCGTTCGCCGACATCTTCGAGCAATTCGGCAACATCTTCGGCTCGGCGGGCGGCTCGCGCCGGGGGCCACAGCGCGGAGCGGACCTCCGCTATGATCTGACGATCTCGTTCGAGGAGGCCGTATTCGGGGCCGAAAAGAGCCTGGAGATTCCTCGCTGGGAGACCTGCCCCCGCTGTACGGGCAACGGGGCCGAACCCAACTCCGAATTGAAGCGCTGCCCGCAATGCAATGGCACCGGCGAGACCCGCAAGGTACAGCAATCATTTTTCGGCCAGTTCGTCAATGTGACTCAGTGCGCGAAATGCCGCGGCGAAGGCAAGATCGTCTCCAATCCCTGCAAGGAATGTAGAGGCGAGGGTCGGATCCATGCGATCAAGAAGATCTCGGTGAAGGTGCCGCCGGGAGTCGACAACGAGCAGCAGATTCGGATCACGGGCGAAGGGGAATCGGGTCCGCGCGGGGGGATCGCGGGGAACCTGTACGTGGTGCTGACCGTCCGCCCCCATCCTCAATTCAAGCGCGATGGCGCCGATCTGCACTTTGAGTTGCAGATCGGTTTTCCGCAGGCGGCTTTGGGTGACCAGGTAGAGGTGCCGACCATCGACGGCACGGAGAAGCTGACCATTCCAGCGGGCACCCAGCACGGGAAGGTCTTCCGGCTTCGTGACCACGGTGTACCCCGCCTACGGAGCATGGGCCGTGGCGACCTGTATGTGACCGTGGCCCTCCGCACGCCAACCGGTCTTTCGCACCGGGAACGTGAACTCTTCGAGGAATTGGCCCTGATCTCCCGGCAGCAAACCGACAATCACGACAAAGGGTTCTTCTCCAAGGTGAAGGATAGCCTCCGAGGGTGATCACCTGGCTCGAAGTGTCGGTTGTGGCTGACCTGGCCGCCGTGGAGGCGATCAGTGCCTTATTCGAGCAGCACGGCGAGGGCGGAGTGGCGATTGACCAGCCCTTCTTCACCGACCCCGAGGGTGAGCATTTCGGGATCGACAGCCACCGCCCGGCCGTGATCAAGACCTATCTTCCCGATACCGAGGAAGGGCAGGCCCGTCTCGTCCGGGTTCGGGAAGGGATCTGGCATCTGAGCGCCTTCGGCCTGGCCCCGATTGGCGACCTGCGGGTGCGTGGAATGGCCGAGGAGGATTGGGCCAATGCCTGGAAGGAACACTACCAGCCGCTGAGGGTGGGTAGGCTTCTGATCAAGCCCAGTTGGCGCCAGGTGACGCCCGAGCCGGGGGTGCTGGTGGTCGAGATCGATCCAGGGATGGCCTTCGGTACCGGCATCCACCAAACGACGCGCATGTGTCTGGCCGCTCTGGAACGGCTGGTCGAGCCCGGCTCGATCGTGCTGGACCAGGGCACGGGGAGCGGAATTCTGGCGGTGGCGGCGGCGAAGCTGGGGGCCGCGCGCGTGCTTGCCCGCGATATCGCGGAGGTGGCGGTGGAAGCCGCGACAGCCAACGCGGCCCTCAACGGTCTCTCCGAGAGAGTGGAAGTCCGCCGGGTTCATCTCGGCGATTCGCCCCGAGAACAGGTGTTTCTTAGCCCCGACCAGCCAGTCGCCGATCTCATCCTGGCCAACATCGTAGCCAGCGTCCTGATCAATCTCGCCGAGGCGTTGGCGGCCGCCGCGCGGCCACACGCGACCTTG
>JANWHO010000356.1 GCA_025450375.1 Chloroflexota bacterium | reverse complement strand
TATTGGCAGATGCGTTTGCGCGAGGATCCTTTGGCGGCCAGCGTCTACTTTGGCGACCACCGCTACGATGGCCTCTTGCCCGAGGTCGGCACGGAGGAGTACGCGCGGCAGCGCGCCACGCGTCTGATCCTGCTCACCGAATTGCGAGCCATCGACAGTAGCTCGGACACCTCAGCGGACACGATCAATCGCGCCCTGCTTGCCCGAGTCCTGGCGGATGAAGCGGCGGAGCTTGGCTATCCCGCCGCGATGATGGCGCTGAACCGCACCTTCACCTTCTACGATCTGTTCGTGCAATTACCGTTGTCCCTCGTCTTTAACACGGTGTTGCATTACCAAAACTACATTGACCGCCTCCGCGCCTTCCCGCGGTTTGTCGAGGGACACATTTCCCTGATGCGCGCGGGGATCGGGGACGGATACCGCCCACCGGCGGCCATCCTCACCGGGGTCGGCGACGCCATCGGCACCCATATCGTGGACGACGCGGCGGCAGGCGTGCTCTGGGCTCCGTTCGCCGCCTTCCCACCGAGCCTTCCAGAGGTTGAACGAGAGAGCCTGGCGCGAGAGGGCCGGACTGCGATTCTGTCGTCCGTGGTCCCCGCGTTCAAGACGCTCCTGACCTTCCTGCAAGGTGAATATCTCCCTGCCGCCCGGCAGGACATCGCGACGTCGTCTCTTCCTGACGGCGCGGACTTCTACCGGCATCGCATTCGCTTCCTCACGACCCTGGATCTGACGCCTGACGAGATACACCGAACCGGTATGGAGGAGGTGTCGCGGATTCGCGGCGAGATGGAGGCGGTGATTCGCGAGGTCGCGTTCCAGGGGAGCTTTGCTGATTTTCTGGCTTTTCTGCGGACGGACCGGCGATTCTACGCGCCGACTCCAGAGGCCCTCTTGCGGGAAGTCGCCTATATCCTCAAAAGGGTGGATGGCAGCCTCCCCCGTCTGTTCCGCACCCTCCCGCGCATGCCCTATGGCATCCAGCCGGTGCCGGCGGACCTCGCTCCTTCCACGACCACGGCCTATTACCAGCCGCCCGCGGCCGATGGCACGCGGGCGGGATTCTACTTCGTCAACACGTACGATCTTCAAAGCCGCCCACTTTATGAAGTGGAAGCCCTTTCGCTGCATGAAGCGGTGCCGGGGCATCACTTGCAAGTGGCCCTGCAACTGGAGTCCGGCACTGGGCCGGAGTTTCGCCGCTTCGCGCAATTCACCGCCTACGTCGAGGGCTGGGGGCTGTACGCCGAGCGATTGGGCCTGGAGATGGGCTTTTACGAGGATCCCTACAGTAATTTTGGCCGCCTCACCTATGAGATGTGGCGCGCGTGCCGCCTGGTGGTGGACACGGGTATCCATGCCCTGGGCTGGAGCCGGCAACACGCGATTGATTTCATGGCCGAGAACACCGCCCTCAGTGTGCTCAACATCACAAACGAGGTGGATCGGTATATCGCCATGCCGGGGCAAGCTCTCGCGTATAAACTCGGTGAGTTGAAGATCCGTGAACTGCGGGCCCGCGCGGAGCGTCTGCTGGGCGGCCGCTTTGATGTTCGCGCCTTTCATGAGGTGGTGTTGGCAAGTGGCGCCGTACCCCTGGATATGCTAGTGGAGCGAGTGGACGCGTGGATCGCGGAATCATGAACTGAGGTCCGCGGTGGTATCCTCACAGCCGGGTAGTGCTCCGGTCGCGGGAATGGAGAGGGGCGGAAGGTGGAGAGGATCGAGCGGACTGTATCCGCCTCGCGGACCACGATGAGCCAGGTGATGCTGCCGGAGGACGCCAACGCCGACGCGAACGTCCATGGCGGCACAATCATGAAGTTCGCCGATACGGCGGCGGCGGTGGCGGCGATCCGCCACTGCCGCAGTCGCGTGGTGACCGCCCGCGTGGACGGGATGGATTTCGTGGCCCCCGTATATGTGGGGGATCTGGTCCACGTGATGGCCTCGGTCAACCTGGCGGGACGATCGAGCCTGGAGGTGGGTGTCCGCATCGAGGCCGAAAAAATCCGCATGGGCGAGGTTCGGCATGTCGCCTCCGCCTACTTCGTCTTTGTCGCCCTGGACGAAGAGGGCCAGCCCACCACGGTGCCGATCCTCATTCCCGAGACGGACGAGGATCGACGGCGCTTGATCGATGCCACCCACAGACAAACGGCGCGCAAGGAGGCTCGGCAGCGCGCCCGTGCTCGCGCGCCGGAGTTAGGCTAATATGCTTAGGACGCATCCAAGGCGGTGCCCCTACGGACAACCGCAATGATCGAAGGAAATGGGAGCCGGAAATGACAACGCAGATGCTCACCGGCGCGGTCCTGGCCGAGGACCGCGCGCACCTTATCCATCCCTTGCAGTATCCCGCCGACCATCAGCATCCTATCGCCTTCGCCCGTGGGGAAGGGGCGCTGCTTGTCGACATGGACGGCAAGGAATACATCGACGGCCTTTCGTGCTTGTGGAACGTGAATATAGGCCATGGCAGGCGCGAACTGGCCGAGGCGGCCGCCGAACAGATGACCAAGTTGGCCTTTGTCACCAATTACGTGGGGGCCACCAATGAACCCGCGGTGCGGCTAGCCGCCAAGTTGGTGGAACTCTGCTACCCCAACATGAGCGCGGTGTACTTTACCACCGGCGGCGCCGAATCCAATGAATCAGCTTTCAAGACCGCCCGCTACTTCTGGAAGCTGCAAGGCCAGCCGGACAAGATCAAGTTCATCTCCCGCGTCCATGGGTACCACGGGGTCACGATGGCGGCGGCCAGCGCCACCGGCATGGCCATGTATCACAAAATGTTCGCGCCCCTTGTGCCCAACTTCATCCAGGTGGCCCCTCCCTATCCCTACCGCTGGGCGGATTACGGTGGGGGCACGGGCGACCCCGGCATCGAAGCCGCCGACGCGATCGAACAGGCAATCCTCCGCGAGGGCCCCGAGACGGTGGCGGCGGTGATCGCGGAGCCTGTCCTCGGCGCGGGCGGGGTCATCGTGCCTCCCGCGACGTACTGGCCGCGCCTCCGGGAGATCTGTGACAAACATCAGGTGTTGCTGATCGCGGACGAGATCATCACCGGCTTCGGGCGCACCGGGAAATGGTTCGCGCTCGACCACTGGAACGTGGTGCCGGATATCGTCTCCTTCGCCAAGGGCGTAACCAGCGCCTACCTGCCCCTGGGCGGGATTATTCTTTCCGACCGCGTCCACGAGGCCCTGAACAATGCCCCCGCCGACATGAAGTTCACCCACGCCGCGACCTACTCAGGCCATCCAACCTGTTGCGCGGTGGGCCTCCGCAACCTGGAACTCATGGAAGGTGAAGGGCTGTGCGAGCGCGCGGCGCGAACGGGCGCTCGCCTTCTCGAAGGTTTGCGCACCCTCTCCGCCCATCAAGCAGTGGGCGACATTCGCGGCCTGGGGATGATGTGCGGCGTGGAGCTGGTGGATGACCGCGCCACCCGTGCCCCGGCGATCGGGCTTGGCAACAAAGTAGCGGGTGAGGCCCGCCAGCGCGGACTCTTCATCCGCAACCGAGGCGGAGCCCGCGGCGAGTTTCCGATTGGCGACACACTCTGCATCGCCCCGCCGCTGATCACCAGCGAGGCCCAGGTGGAACGAATCGTGGCCATTCTCGACGACTCGCTGCGGGCGGCCGCTCGGTAGCGGGTCGGACGGCAGGGACGGCAGAGCCTCCGGTCTCAGCCGGAGGCCCCCGCCTCGGCGGGCGGTTCAGCCGCCTTGATCGCTAGCGATCCGGCCGACGAGCCCGCTTGGGACGCGGAGGATGCCTTCCCAATCCAGCGGGCTACTCCTTGGTACAGGCGTTCGACGTCAAATGGCTTGCCAATCCATTCGTCGGCGATCATTCCTTCCCGGATGCCACGGGCCAGATCAGCGGTTATCCCGATGATCGGGATATGACGCGTTTCTTCATCATCGCGCAATTGGCGGCTGATTCCCACGCCGCCGATCCCCGGCATTCGCACGTCAAGCAGAATGACGTCTGGTTGCTGGGTCCGCGCGACCGCGAGAACATCGTCGCCGTTCGCGATGCTCACCTCATACTGTTCGTCCTCAAGCAGCAACCGAATCAGTTTGAGCAGCGTCCGGTCGTCGTCTACCAAGAGTACGGTTCCCTTAGGCATTGTCCCCTCCCTTTAGACCGCACTGGAGTGAGAACATAGGGGTGTGCCCCGTGTGGCATGCCCAGCCATCTCTCCAGAATCGATATGCGCCATTTTCACTCACTCCACAAGAGTGACATATATTGAGCGCTCACACGCCAGCTAAACGATTGACCCAGGGGGGGAAGAAGAACTAGGGCAACCGTCCCATGCACGCCCCGCGATCTTGTTGGGCCCAGGGATGTACACTACAGGAATACTCCCAGTTTGTCAGCCCCCGCGGGGAGAAAAGGAAGCGCGATGGCGGACCATGCCATAATTGTCGTGGGTGCGTCAATGGGCGGAGTCGAGGCGCTGACCACCCTTGCCGCTGGGCTGCCGCCCGATCTCCCCGCCGCCGTGTTCGTCGTTCTCCACACCACCGCGCGTCCGAGCTTCCTACCCGACATCCTGCGCCGGGCCGGCAATCTCCCGGTCGCCGAGGTCTCGGATGGCGGTGTCATCCAGGCGGGGAGGATCTACGTGGCGCCCGCCGGCCATCATCTGCTGGTGGCGCGGGCCCACATGCATGTGGTGGAGGGGTCCAGGGAGAACGGATTCCGGCCCGCCATTGATCCCTTGTTCCGCAGCGCGGCCCGTGCCTATGGACGTCGTGCCATCGGCGTGGTCCTGAGTGGTATGCTTGATGATGGGACGGCCGGGCTCCTGACCATCAAGGCACGCGGCGGCCTGGCGGTGGTCCAGGATCCGGCCGAGGCGCTAGCGCCGAGCATGCCGAAGAGCGCCCTGGCCTACGTCGCGGTCGATTACACGGTATCGCTGGCCGAGATGGGGCCGCTCCTTGCCCGGTTGGCGGCGAAGGCGACCCGACGAACGATGGAGGACGGAGACATGGAGACGGCGCCAGAGTTCGGTGCTGAGAGACCGTTCGACGAAATTAACGACCATGTAGGCATCCCCACCCGATTTTCCTGCCCAGAGTGTAACGGCGTCCTCTCGGAACTGCGCGAAGGAACCCTGCTGCGATTCCGCTGTCAGATCGGCCACACCTACTCACCCCAGAGCGTACTGGCCGCGCAGACGGCCGCCACCCAATGGGCGCTTTCCAGCGCCGTCACCACCGTGAACGAGCGTGGCATCCTCCTCCGCCGGCTGGCCCTGGAGGCGGACGAACGGCAGGATCATCTGGCGTCCCGCCGCTTCGAGGCGCGGGCGCGGGACGCGGAGGAACGGCTGTCTCAGATGAACCACCTACTCTACGCCGCCCACGCTTCCCTGGAGGATTCCGAGGAAGGCGCCATGGACGAGCCGGCGTAACAGCGATCCCTGGTGGACGGGCCTCCGACCGCGATCGGATGGCGGGAACGAACGACCGCGGTCGGAGGCCCTCCACGGCCATCTATGTTTCAGGAACCGCTCCCTTCCCCTTCCTCCATCAGCGGCAGGCGCACCGTAAAGGTGGCTCCCTCGCCCACCGAGGAGGCTACCGCGATATCGCCGCCATGCGCGTCCACGATCTCACGGGCAATGTAGAGTCCGAGCCCCATCCCGGTGGAGGACGCCGGCTCGGTAGAGGTCGCCTGGAAGAAGCGGTTGAACAGATGAGGCAGCGCCTCGGGGGCGATCCCGGGCCCTTGGTCGGAGATCTGAATCTCGGCCACGCCGTCATCACGGCGTACGCGCACCGCGATCGGCGCGCCCGGCGCGTGGATGATGGCGTTGTTCAGGAGATTGAGCAGCACCTGGCGGAGGCGCACGGCGTCGCCCCGCGCCATCAGTGGACCGTCCGCTCCTTCCAGCCCTAGTGGGTACTCGCCCTCCGTACCCCGTGCCATCTCGACCGCCTCGCGGGTGATGGCGGCCAGGTCGGTAGGCACGAAGGCGAGCCGGAGCTTCCCATTGGTGAGCCGGCCCACATCGACTAGATCGTTCACCAAACGCTGCAGTTTGAGCCCGGCATCGTGGGCCATGCCGGCGGACTCGGCCAGTTGATCGGGTTCGCTCGCGCGCCGGGCTCGGCGGTCTAGCAGATCCAGGCTGCCCAGGAGCGCGGTGAGCGGGGTGCGGAGTTCATGGGCAGCCAGGGCGAGGAACTGATCCTGAACCAGCCGCAGGGTGCGGTCGGTAATATCGTGGATCACCAGCACCGCGTCGCCCGATTGGGCCCGGCCCCCACTCGGCCGCCCGATTGCCTCGTACCAGCGTCGTGAATCGTCCGGGCCAGGCAAGGTGAACTCCATCCTGAAGATCTCCCCCCGGCGGAGGCGGGCCGCCGGGTGCTCCTCGTCCGGGATCGGCCGTCCCTCCGGGTCTTGCGCTAAGAAATCGTGTCCAGTTTCACCGAAGATTTCCTTAAACACGGTATTGCTCAAGATCACGTTGCCCGCTGGGTCGAGGGCCGCCACGGCGTCGCCCATGCTCTCCAGCACGGACTCGAGCCGGGTGCGCTGCGCCTCCACCGAATCAGCCAGGGCCCGCGTTTCCAGGTTGCGGACTTTCAACTCCTCGTTGGTGGTTTCCAGT
>JANWHO010000355.1 GCA_025450375.1 Chloroflexota bacterium | reverse complement strand
TCGGTCCGAGCCCCTAATTCGTCCGCCAAATACCGCGCCAACAGGGCCTGAGCCTCCCGCACCTCCGCCTCATTGACGCCCACCCAGCCGTCGATCGGGAACACGATGTCCGTGGATCCAGCGGTCACTTTGGAACGCTCGCTCTGCCGCCAAACCCAGCGGCGGGTACGAACCTCCCGGTCATCCATATAGACGAATTCCCCCACATCCACCTCCTCGGCGTCTTCCTGTCCCAGCGGAGTAAAACGCAAACCAGGGGCGGCCGGTCCCACCACGATATCGCCCTGAACCGTATCCAGGTCATGGGAGCCAATGGGAAGCAGGAAGCGCAGAGAGGTCGCGTTGACCAGGTTCACCACCGGCCCGAGGTCGGGCAACCTTGAGCCCTTACGTGCCCGGCTTGCCAGGGCCTCCACGGAACTTTTGAAGCGGCCAGGGCTCATGCCCAAGGCTGAAAAAGCGGCCCGCCACGGCGCGAAAGCCTGTTCGACCTTTCCACCCTCGCGCTCGAATCGAGCCGCGATCTCAGCCTCAACCGCGCGGAGAGACGCCTCAAGGGCCGGGATCTTCTTGGTGTTATCCACCCCGCGAGCCACCACCAGCCCGATACATACGCTCGGAAATTGCTCAAATACCTGATCGAGGACACGAAATCGCATCTATTCGCACTCCGAGTTCATAATGGCCGTTCCTCACGATTCTACCACGAAGGCGCCCAGGCGCCGCCCCGCGCGACCACAGTCGCCCCGTCCCTGCCAGCCGACCTCAGCCGGCGGATGGAGGCGGGCGCGCCCCTCACCCACCCCATTTCACCGTTACCGTACAGTCCTGGCACAACAAGGGGCCCGGCAACAGGGCCGTGCGGCGGATTCGGGCGCCAATCGCTACCCGTACTTTCTCGCCCTGGCCGGCCACCCGCACGCGAATGACCCGGCCATGATAGCTGAGCGCCGCCTCGCCGGGACCGGCGGGATCCTCCAGGGCGATGCCCGGCGTGGCGCGGGCTCCAGGCGCGCCGTCATACCACCCCACGCCAAGATAGGCCGCGTACAGCGCTACCAGGAACATTCGGGCGCCCCAGCCAAAAGCAGGCGCCCCGTTTCCTTGTCCGTTACCGCCATACCACTCATGAATATCGCCGCCCTGGACAAAGGTCTGGGCCAGCTTGAGCAGAATGGCCCGCGCCTCGCCGACCCGGCCGGAGTGGGCGTAACCGAGCGCCGCCAGAGCGCCCACGGTTGGCCAATAGGCGCTCTGATACCTGCCTGGGCCCAGCCGCTCGTGCTTCCCCGCGTAGTCCTCCGGGTCGTAATCGCCGTAGAGCACCCGCGCCGGAACGCCCTGACCGGTTCCTAAACCAAGCAGATACGACGCATGACCCTCGACGAAGTCGTCAATGCTGGCCGCCTGGGCAGGGCTGGCGATGCCATACACGATGCACAGGAAGTTACTATCCAACTCGAAGTAATCGCGCGGTCCCACCCAGGAGCGATAGTGGCCAAAACCAGGCACGGCGGGAGCGTTTCGCGCGAAGGGCGCCTCATTAGTCCACAATAAGCGATTAATATCAGTCCTGATCCGGGTCGCGAAGCCGGCGTAGTAGCGGGCCTGACTGGGATGGTGGAGCACGCTCTCGCTCACCGCGAGGCTGCGCGTGGCGGCGTACCAGAGCGCCTCCAGTTGCGTGGCATAGCCCCGGCGGGCCACCTGATCGGCCCAATCGGCGGCGGTGTGCGGCGGCACGTTGGCGTAGATCAGCACCGAACTGCCCTCGGACGGTCGAACGAAGCCGTCCTTGAGCCACCGCCAGCCCCGCTCCAACCTGGGTAACGCGGCGCGGAGCGCGGCCAAATTTCCCGAAACCCGATAGGCATCCAGAGCGGCGCTAATCAGAATCGGCGTCTCATCAAAATAACCGGACTTGGGAGCGGTAAGCCAGCCGCCGAACGGTTGCTGGCGGACCAGCCAGTACTGCAATTCTTGGCCGCTGTACGCAGCTAGGCTACTGCCGGCCCGGGATGGCGCCATGCCCCAGGCAAAACTATCGCGTATCCATGGATTACTGTAATAGCCAGCCGCCGCCACATGGGTGTCTCCGGTAAAATCAGCTCCCAGTACCGCCAATGCGTAGCGTTGGGCCAGGTCCAGGGTAGGATTCCCCGTAAGGACTAGAGGCTGAATGGCGGCGAGTCCATAGCCGCCGCCACCGGCTCTGGCGGGGACGGTTCCCCCGAACAGCGCGAGCGCCAACAGGCCCCACCGCGCGACGCGCCACAACTTCACGAGCCGGCAGCCAGATTCCCCGGTCTCCGCCAGGGTCGAACGGAATCCCTCGAACACGCGCGGGCGGTAGTACCCAGAGACTGGGCCACGGAGGCGAAAATACACAAGCATTCCACCGCTCCATGATACGTGATCGCCGCGCTTGTCTCCGAATCAGGCTGTTTCCCGCCGCCGCGATCAGGATTGACAGCCGGGGGTGCTGCCGGTACCCTCCTACCAGATGGGGTGTCGCCAAGCGGTAAGGCACCGGTCTTTGGAACCGGCATTCCCAGGTTCGAATCCTGGCACCCCAGCCGTTCAAGTCGCCGCCTCGCCGTCAGTAACCAGCGCAAAGAGGCGCTGGGCGGGGCGCATCAGGGAAGGACAGTAAGCCTATGAAGAAGCGTACGATCCTCGGCGCGGCGGCACTTATTTTCAGCCTGGTCTCGGGGTACGTCGCTCCCAGTCACGCGGCGACCACGAGCCGATCCTCGGTGTCGGTACTGCTCTACATTGACGGTTCGCTGGGCGACCTCGGCTTTTTCGACTCCGCGAACGCCGGCGTCACCCGGGCCAAGAGCCAACTCGGCGTCTCGCTCAAGGTGGTGCAGCAAAGCGACGCCACTCAGTGGCAAACCCAGTTGCTAGCCCTGGCCGGCAGCGGCCGCTACAACGTCGTGGTGCTGGACTCGTCCGACGCTACCATGAATATCGCCACCAAGGCCCTGATCACCAAATACCCCAAGCAACGAGTGATCGATTTCGACGATAATTCCTTCGCCACCAGCCCCTCGGTCAGTTCGATCATCTACAAGCAGAACGAGGGATCCTTCCTCGCCGGCGCTCTGGCGGCCATGGTCACCAACAGTAATCTGCCGTTTGTCAGCCACAAGAAAATCATTGGCATGGTGGGCGGCCAGAAGATTCCCGTCATCATCGACTTCCAGGATGGCTACGTGCAAGGGGCCAAGGCGGTAGATCCGGCTATTACCGTGAACGTGACCTTCATCGGCGGCAGCGGCGGCAACGATACGTGGAACAACAAGCCGGCTGGGGCCCGCCTGGCTACCTCGCTCTACAACGCCGGCTCATCCGTGGTTTATCAAGTGGCGGGCGGCTCCGGTCTGGGTGTCCTCAGCCAGGCCAAAATCGCCAATCGCTACGCCATTGGCGTAGACTCCAATCAAGATTCGGTGGCCCCAGGCCATGTCATCGGCTCGGTGGTCAAGCGGGTGGACAACTCGGTGTTCGACTTGATCAAGCTCGCCACCCAGAACAAGCTCCAGGGCGGCCATATCTACTATTACGGGCTGCAAAATCACGGCGTGGATCTGACCCGTGATTCCTATACCCGGGCGATCATTACTCCAGCCATGTACAAGAGGCTGGATGCCTTGGAAGCCCAAGTGATGAGCGGGAAAATCAAGGTGAAGACCGCTTTCTAGGCTGATTGCCGGCAAGCTCACGACGAACGAGAGCGCCGTCGCCGCGCGTATCCCGCGCTCCGATGGCGCTCTCGCGCCTTGTCTGGAGGTCAATCGTCCGATGAACGCGGTCGAACTCTTGGGCATCGAAAAGCGTTTCGGCCCCGTCGTCGCCAACGAGCGGGTCGATTTTGACGTGCGGCCGGCGGAGGTACACGCGCTGGTTGGCGAAAACGGCGCCGGCAAGACGACCCTGATGAAGATCCTCTTCGGCCTCTATCAGCCGGATGCCGGGCGAATCCTCCTGAACGGCAAGCCTACCATCATCGCCAACCCTCATGTGGCGATTGCCAACGGCATCGGCATGGTGCATCAGCATTTCATGCTTCTCCAGTCGTTGACCGTAGCCGAGAATATCATCCTTGGCATCGAGCCGACGCGGAACCTGGTCCTGATGGATGTGCCGCGAGCGCGAGCCATGACCCGCGATCTGTCGGATCGCTATGGATTGCGGGTGGATCCCGACGCCGTGGTCCGCGACATCTCGGTTGGCCTGAGACAGCGGGTAGAGATTCTCAAGGCGCTGGCCCGCGGCGCGCGCATTCTCATTCTCGACGAGCCCACCGCCGTGCTTACCCCTCAGGAGACCGCGGAACTGTTCGCCATTCTGAAGGATCTGGTCGCCAAAGGCATGACCATCGTCTTCATCAGCCATAAACTCAACGAGGTGATGCAAGTCTCCAATCGGGTCACGGTGATGCGGGGCGGCAAGAAGGTCGGGACGGTCGAGACCAGTGGGACCTCGCCGCGGGAATTAGCCAGGATGATGATCGGCCGCGACTATCTTCCCACCGTGACCAAGGCGGCGGCCCGCCCCGGCGATCCGGTGCTGGAACTGCTGGGTGTCCACGCGGCTGACGATCGTGGCCTCCCGGCCCTCCGGGGCGTGGATCTCCAGGTGCGGGCTGGTGAAATCGTGGGGATTGCTGGAGTCGAAGGGAACGGACAGTCGGAGTTGGTGGAAGCGCTCACCGGCTTACGCCCGATCACGGCCGGGCGGGTCATGCTCCAGGGCCGAGATATTGCCAAGCTGTCACCACGCTATCGCCGGGAGGCCGGCATGGCCGCCGTGCCCGAGGATCGCTTAAAACATGGGGTGGCCGTCGCCGCCAGTATCAAGGACAACCTGGCGATGTCAAGGTACTATCGACCGCCGCTCACCCGCGGCCCTTTCCTGTTGCCCCGTCGCATGGCCGCGTACGCTTGGGGCCTGGTGAGGGGTAGTGACGTACGCACGCGCGATATCAACCTCCCGGTCTCCTCGCTCTCGGGCGGCAACATGCAAAAGCTGGTAGTGGCGCGGGAATTGGGCATGTCCCCGAAGCTGCTGATCGCCGCCCAGCCAACGCGGGGCGTGGACATCGGGGCCATTGAAGCGATCCACCAGCGCATCGTGGCCGAGCGCGACCGTGGGACGGCTGTCCTCCTCGTCTCGGCCGAACTCAGCGAAATACTTGCCTTGTCCGATCGCATCGCGGTGCTCTATGAAGGACGGGTAACCGGCGTGTTCGATGCCGGAACGGTCACCGAGGAGGAACTGGGTCTCTACATGCTCGGGATCAAACACGCAGGAGAGCCTGCCGCATGAACGAGTTGGTTGCCA
The DNA here is from genome assembly GCA_025450375.1 of Chloroflexota bacterium. Next base: position 1,354 of record JANWHO010000355.1, on the reverse strand, counting down.
CTCCCTCCGAGGAAGGAGACGCCACGCGACGCCGCCTGGCGCACATCGGCTACGCCGTGCTCCGTCCGGTTCTGGTGGTGGGCGTCGCGCTGCTCATTGGCATGGCGATCATCGTCTATACGGGAGAGAACCCGTTCCCGGCCTACGAGAACCTGCTGATCGAACCGTTCCGCACCTGGGACACCTTCAGCGCCGTCCTCTTCTATGCCATCCCTATCACCTTAACCGGTCTCACCGCCGCGATATCCTTCCGGGCCAATGTGTTCAATTTGGGGGGGGAAGGCCAGTTGCAACTTGGTGCGCTCGCCACGGCGTGGGCGGCGGTTGCCTGGTCCGGCTTGCCTGGATTCTTTCTCCTGCCGCTGGTGATCCTGGTGGGCGCCATCGCGGGCGCGGCGTTCGCCGCCATCCCCGGTTGGCTGCGGGCCTATGTGGGCGCCACCGAGTTGGTCAGTACGATCATGCTGAATTACGTGGCAATCGATATCTGTAGCTTCGCCGTCAGTCCCGGCGGCCCGCTGGCGAGTACGGGCAGCGCGGGGGTGGCGACCGCGGTCATCCCCGTGGGGGCCCAGTTTCCCACCATCGCCGGGTCACAGTTCCACTGGGGCTTCATGGTGGATATCATTGCCGTTCTTTTCGCCTTCGTGTTGCTCTATCGCACGCCGCTCGGCTACGAGATTCGCATGGCAGGCCACAACCCGAACTTCGCCCGCCTGGGCGGCGTCGCCGTGCCGCGGGTCATTCTGGGAGCCATGATGATCGGTGGGGCCCTGGCGGGGATTGGCGGCGCCGTGCAGGTCATGGGCTTCCAACATCAATACACCACTACCTTCGCCGGACCTCAATGGGGATTTACCGGGGTAACCGTGGCCCTCCTGGCTCGCTTGGAACCGATCGGCGTGATCGTGGCGGCCATCCTCTATGCCCTGCTTCAGGAGGGTAGCCAGCTCATTGCCAACAACACCAACGTGGACGACCATATCATCACCGTGGTCCAGGGATTGATCATCCTTTTCGTGACCGTGCAGGTAACCCTGGACTGGCGGAAGAAGCTGAAGATCCGCAGCCAGGCGAACGAGGCGTAAACCGATGTGGAATCAGATCTTCAACGCCCAGCTTCTCGGTGATGCCGTGGGAGTCAGCGGCACCGTCCTCATCCTTGCCGGGCTCGGATACCTCTTCACCGATCGGGCAGGGGTGTTCAATATCGCCATCGAGGGCCTCCTGCTCTTCTCCGCCTTCTTCGCCGCCGCCGCCTCGGGAGTTAGCGGCAACGCCCTCGTAGGGGTCGCGGCAGGAGTTGGCGGCGCTCTCCTGGTGTCGTTAGTCTTCTTCCTGGTGAGCATCGGTC
>JANWHO010000354.1 GCA_025450375.1 Chloroflexota bacterium | reverse complement strand
TGATCGATAGCACGACTCCGTGTTGGGCCCGGGTCTATCCTCACCAGGAGCGCCGGCAGGCTGGTCACATCGGGGCGCTCGCCCGGTCCTATGTGCCGATCTCGGTCACCGAGGCCGTCACTGTCCTGGGGCTGGAGAGAATCCTGACTCAGCTTGAAACAGCGACCAGTAGGACCGGCCAATCCCTGGTCGGCCAGGCACGAGCCCACGCCGCGCGCCAGGAACGCCTGCTGGAGGTTGAACGCTCGCTGGGCTGGACACGGGATCCGATCGCCGGACCGGAGGAGCGATCGGCGGCTGCCTTCACGCGTCAGCTCGTGGGTTCGCTTCAGCCGGGCAGCCGCGGCCGACTGGCGATCGGTTCGGCCTTCCTGGGGTTCGTCGTAGCCCTGATCTGCACCGTGATCGGCCTCTCGCAGGCCGCGATCGGACTCGCGGTGCTGATTGCCTGTTTGATGGCCTGGCAGCGCCTCACCCGGTAACGGGAAGCGGGCCGACCCGGTGGCAATCACGGATTCCTGCCCGCTTCTCTATCATTTTCCTGGGTCTCCACGCCGCGACGCTTCGTAAGCTGCATTGTCGATATCCAAGGAAGTTCCGTGTCCAACAGTTGCCGAGGAGGCAGCTTTCGTGATCAGGGAAGCTCCGCGCATCGCGTTCCGGCCAGGGTTGGACGCGCGGCGCCCGATGCGCGCCGCGCGTCCGGGAGTGGTTAGGGGAGGACGGTGATCGTACCCTGCATGTGGACATGAAGCAGGCAGGCATAGGGGTAGGTGCCCGCCTTGGTAAACGTGAGCGTGTACGAGGGCACCTGGGGGCCGGTTGGGGTCAGCAAGCCGGAGCTGACGAAGCCCGTACCGTCATAGGCTTTGCCGCCGCTTGGCAGGGCGACCAGTGGGTTGAAGGCCAGGATCGGCGGGCCGGCCTTCTGGGGGACAGGCACAATCACCGTCTGCTGGAGGTGGGCGATCTCGACGGCTGAGCCGAAGGTAATGGTGTGCAGAAAGCCGTGCCATATGACCATATCGCCAGTATGGATGGTCAGTCGAGCGGGAGTGAAATTGTCGGAGCCGTTGACCGCGCTGTCGTACATCGAGCCCGCGCTGACGTTGTAGACATGAGCCGCGGCCGGGCGAGGATTGACAATGACCGTGCCGCCCATCTTCTGGCCGCCGGGACTCGTGTCGTAGTGAATCAGGCAGTAGTAGTGATAGGTCCCTGGCTTGGTAAAGGTCAGGCTCCAGGACTTGCCCTTCCCGTGCAAAATGCCGGAATTGGCGAAGCCGGTGCCGCCATAGGTGGTTCCATGGGTGGGGTACACCGCCCGCGAATTGAAGGCGATGATCGGCGGTCCGGCCTTTTGCATGATCGGGTTGACCAGGCCGTTCGAGAGCGTGGTCAGCAACGCCGTGGGACCGAAGGTGACCGTGTGAGGCTCCAGGGCGCCGCCGACCTTCCAGGTAATCGTATCCCCAGGATAGATCTCGATCGCTTGGGGCACGAAGTAGTTGCCCTCCCCGCCTTGATCGCCGAAGCCCGCCGTCACCGTGTAGGCCATGGGCGCGGTGGGAGTCGTGGCGGTCTGCCGCGCCTCCGATGCGCGTGTGAAACCGGCGGAGCCCAAGCCCAGGGCCAGCAACCCGGCGAGTAGAAGAGTTCGATGATATTTCATGTCCTACCTATCTCCTTCATGGTTGACTCGATCAATCGGTTGTGTCCTCGGCAGTGCCGCGGGAGAATCCCGAGGTTCACCCTCCTTTCTTTTACTTTAATCCCTGTTCATCAAGGTCTCCCAGTGGGTCCGGCGATGCCGGGTCCGCCGGTAACACGGCCTGTAAATGCGCCAACAGATGCTCCAGGTCGGCCAGGCGCGCAATCTGGCCATCCGGTAGATGTTGGAGCCGGATGGCCCATTGCTCCGTCGCGCCATCTCCCGTGCGCCAGATGCGCAATAAGAAGGCATCATAGTGTGCCATCCGCCTCGTCCTCTCCTTCGCGTGTGCGTTAACGCTCCTCTAGCCTAGAGGTTGGTCGTTTCAGGCTCGTTTCAGCCTGGCCCCGCCCGTACCCTGGGCCCGGTGACGTCTTGTGCGCGGAGGCGGATCGCCTTGTGCAACAGGGTCGGCTGGGCGCTACACTGGAGGGCAGGATGGCAGCCGATATGCGTGGAGGGACGGTCCCATGCCCGTCGAACTGCCCAGCGGGGTCGGCCTTACCTACACTCAGCAGTACCGGCGCTGCGGCAAGCCGAGTTGCCGGCTCTGCGCGGACGGTGGGCGCGGCCACGGTCCCTACTGGTACGCCTACTGGCGCGAGGAGGGGCGGATCCGTTCGCGCTACCTGGGGAAACTCCCTCCCCCCGGCGTGACAATCCCGCGGGCGGAGCAGCCTGAGCCGAGCACGCTAGCAGTTGTCGCCTCCTCGACTCGGTCGAGTCTCCAGGTGCGGACCCTGGGTAGCTTCGCGATCCGGCGGGGTGAGAAACCGCTCGCGGTGGAGCGATGGGAGCGGCAAAAGATCGGTGCCCTCTTCAAGTGGCTGCTGAGCGCTCCTGGCCACCGGCTGGCCCGCGACGAGGTCGTGGAGCGGTTCTGGCCGGACGGGCGGCCCGAACAAGGCATGGCCAATCTGCGGCTGCTGGTCCACCGGCTGCGGAAAGCACTCGATGGGGCGGAAGGCGGCGAGAGCGCCCTTCGCTACGATGGCGAGGTGCTGGCGCTGCTGCCCAGCGAGGCCGCGGCCGGCTGGCTGGATACCGAACGCTTCGCGGTGGCCGCCCGCGCCGCGATGGCTGGACGCGAGGCCGCGGCCTGTCGGGCGGCGCTGGCCCTGTACACCGGCGACTACCTGCCGGGCGATGCCTATGAGGAATGGGCGGTGGAGAGGCGGGAAGAGTTGCGCCGGCAGCGGATAGCAGTGCTGTTGCACCTGGCCCAACTCTCGGCCACGGCCGGTGAGGGAGAAGAGGCCGCGGCCTGCCTGCATACGGTTCTCACCCTCGACCGCTGCCACGAGCCGGCCGCCCTGGAATTGATGCGCTTCTATGCCGGAGTGGGGCGGCCGGGGCAGTCGTTGCGGATCTACCGTCGGTTCACCGAAGCCCTCCGTGAGGACCTGGATCTGGAGCCGGAGAAAGAGACACGGATGCTGGCCCGTGCCCTGGCCAGCCGGCAAGCAGCGGCGCCGGCCGCCCCAGTGCCCGAGACGGCGCCCAACAACCTGCCCGCCCCACTGACCAGCTTCATCGGACGCCGCCGCGAGCTGGTGAGCCTGCGCGTCCTGCTCCGACCAGCGGCGGAGGTCGGCGCGCGGGAAACCGATGACGCGATGCCCCCCACTCGGCTCGTGACCCTGACCGGGCCGGGAGGCTCCGGCAAAACCCGCCTGGCCCTGCGCCTTGCCGACTGGCTCCTTGATGAGCCAGGCATCTATCCGGATGGCATATGGCTGGCGGACCTCGCCAGTCTGGCCGATCCGGCGCTGGTGCCCAAGCGGGTTGCCCGGGCCCTCGATATCCAGGAAGAGGCGGCATGCCCACTGACCGAGACCCTGATGAAGCACCTGGCGAACAAGCGATTGCTCCTGCTGCTGGATAACTGCGAGCATCTGTTGGATGGCTGCGCGGCGCTCACGCACACCCTCCTGGCTTCCTGTCCCGGACTGCGGATCCTGGCTACCAGCCGCGCCGCGCTGGGCGTACCCGGCGAACAGCCCTGGCCCGTTCCTCCACTGTCCTTGCCGGCGGCGGACGCGGCGGGACCGGTTGGCCACCTCCTCGAATCGGAGGCGGCCCGGCTCTTCCTGGAACGCGCGCGGATCCATCGCCCGGATCTGACCGTAACCGAGGCAAACGCAAGGACGATAGCGCGCATTTGCCGTCAGATCGAAGGTATCCCCCTGGCCCTGGAACTGGCGGCGGCCCGAATGAACGTACTGAGTTTGGAGCAGATCGCGGCGCGCTTGGGCGAGAGCTTTCGCTTGCTGACCGGCGGCCCGCGGACGGCCCCCACGCGTCAGCGGACCTTGCGGGCCACCCTCGACTGGAGCTACAACTTGCTCAGCGAGCCCGAACGTATACTCCTGCGGCGGCTGGCCGTCTTCGCGGGAGGCTGCGATCTGGATGCGGCGGAGGCTGTGTGCGGCGGCGAGGGTCTTGCCGGGGATGAGGTGCTTGACCTACTCACTGGCTTGATACGCCAATCGCTGGCGTGGGTGGACGAGATGGCGGCCGCGGCGCGGTACCGTCTGCTGGAAACAGTGCGACAGTACGGGCAGACCCATCTGACGGCCAGCGGAGAGTTTTCGGCGCTGGAGCGCCGGCACACCACCTTCTATCTTGGTGTGGTGGAGGCGGCGGAGCCGGCGCTCACGGGAGCGGAGCAAGCAGAGTGGCTGGCGCGGCTGGACCGTGAGCACGACAACCTACGGGCGGTGCTGCACCGGGCACGGGAGCAGGGCGACTCGCTGGTGGGACTAAGGGTAGCGGGAGCACTGTGGCGGTTCTGGTTTACCCGCGGCTATCTCAGCGAAGGCCGGCGATGGCTGGCAGTGGCGCTGAACCTGCCGGCAAGCACTGCCACGGACTTGACCCTTACGCGGGCGAAGGCGCTGAACGGCGCTGGTTCTCTAGCCTACTACCAAGGTGACTACGCTGAAGCTCTGGCCCACTATGAGCAAGCCCTCGCCCTGTATCGAGCTTTGGGAAACACGCGAGGCGTGGCCGCCTTGCTGGGCAATGTGGGCCTGGTAGTGAAGGAACAGGGCGACTATGACCAGGCAGCGAGGCTCTATGAGGACAGCCTTGCTACCTACCGTGACCTGGAGGATACGCGGGGTATGGCCAACGCGCTCAATAATCTTGGTATCGTGGCGGGCGATCAGGGGGATTACGGACGCGCAACGGCACTGCATGAGGAGAGCCTGGCGCTAAAGCGTACTCTTGGGGACAGCCGGGGCATCGTAACCTCGCTCAATAATCTGGGCGCGATAGCTATTGATCAAGGTGACTACGCGCGAGCGAAGGTACTGCACGAGGAGAGCCTTGCTCTGGCACGCGTGTTGGATAACAGACGGAGCACCGTCGTTTCACTACACAATCTAGCGCGTATTGCCCATGCACAGGGCTTGGATGCGCAAGCGGTAGATCTGTACCGGCAATGCCTCACGCTGTGCCGGCCACTGGGCGATCGGATCAGCCTGGCACAGGCGCTCGAAGGGCTGGCAAGCTGCGCGTGCCCGCGGCAAGAGTTCCACCGTGCCGCGCGGCTGTACGGGGCGGCGGAAAGACTGCGAGAGGCCGCCAGCGTACCGGCGCGGCCCTTGGCCGCCGGCGACCGATCCTCCTATGATCGGGACCAGGCGCTGGTACGTTCAGCTCTGGGTGTCGCAGCCGTCACCGCCGCATGGGCGGAGGGGCGGGCGCTCACCGTGGACCAAGCCGTCGAGTTGGCCCTGGGGACTCCGGCCGTGGTGTGAGTCAGGCGTTGCGCACACGCTACGGCGCGGTGGGAAATCACCCGTTGTGTCATCTTGAACTCCAGAGTATACTCAGGGCGGGATACGTCGCGTTGCCGGAAGGTGCGGTGTCTTGACGAGGAATCGAACCCGCGGAGCGAAGGCTCCTGTCCCCACGAGAACTTCTGGATCGTGCGGGCCGGAGGCCGCGCGGCCTTCGACGCGGAATGTCAGCCCGGCGGAGGCGCTTGAGCGGGTCCGCTCCGCCCCCTCGGATGCAATCCAGGCCGCCGATCTTCTGGCCTTGCAGCGTGCGGTAGGGAATCGGGCGGTCCAGGGGATGCTGGCGCGACGAGCCCCGCGCGAACAGTCTCCGAACCTGAGTGCCGCGGTCGCCGAGTCGCCGAGCACCATCCCGGCAGGCGAAGGAGGCCGGATCACGGAGTCGGACGGCGGCCCGCTGATTGCGGACCTCACCACGCATCCCCTGGCCATGGTGCCGATTCAGAGGCTGGAGTTCGTGCGGACCACCTCCGGATGGTTGGGTAGCATGATCGGCAACGCCGATTCCGACGCGGAGAAGTGGATCGCGAATTTCAATCGGATCCGGGAGATCCTGGACGAGGTCGATGGTATGGTCGCCAAGGCGCCGGATTCGGGATTAAAGGACACGTTTTCCCAACTCCAGGCGTTCGTGAAGGAGTACCGGGATCTCACGATTTCCGCGGACAAGCGGGTCCAGGTAGGCGCCTTGATCACAGGCAACCTCGAAGAGGCAGTGAGCCTGCGCGAGAAGGCGATTGAAGCGGACAAGCGCCGCCGGGCCGAGGAAGCGCGATTGGCCGAGGAGGCCGAGAAGAAACGGTTGGCCGAGGAAGCCGAGAAGAAGCGGCTGGCCGAGGAAGCGCGGCGGGCCGAGGAGGCGCGACTGGCCGAGGAGCAGCGTCAAGGGAATCGAGAGGCACAATTCGCCCTGGCCGGCGCGGCGAAACAGACGGCGACCGTAGGGAGCGATTTGATCGGCCTCAAGACGAGCATGAGCGTTACGACGGATCCAAGAGTCACCAAGGACAAGGAAGACCAACGGGCCGCCGCCGAGAAGAAGCGGCTCGAGGAAGAGGCCGAGCGGAAGCGCTTGGCCGAGGAGGCCGAGAAGCAGCGGCTAGCCGAGGAAGCCGAGAAGAAACGACTGGCTGAGGAGGCCGAGAAGAAACGACTGGCCGAGGAAGCCGAGAAAAAGAGGCTAGCCGAGGAAGCCGAGAAAAAGCGGAAGGTCGAGGCCGACGCGGAGCCCGTTCTGGCGAGCCTGGCATCGGCGGAGAAATATGGCTATACCAAGTCCCCCGAGGTTGCCGAACTGGGGAGCCAGTATCAGACGGCGTTGGCTGCCAAGGAGTGGGTGACGGCCTCCGGAAAACTTGGTCTCCTTCGCACGCAGCTTACAGCGATCTCCGGCCTCGTCACCGACATAGACGCGCGACTGAAAGCGGTGACCGATCAGAAAAAAGGGCTCAGGAAACCGGTCACCAAAGATCGCATCGCGGGTCAACTGGTCAAGCATGAGAGTTTGAGCTGGGACGACAAAGTTAAGGGACTGTCGCCAACCGAGGATGTGGATGGTGGCGTGTCAAGCCTGGAATTCGATATTGGCCAGGCAGTAACTCTTGACGCGGAGCTTAAGGCCATCGAGGCCGGCCTCGTCAAATACAAAGACGATAAGATCTTGGTGAAGTACTTCTCCGACCAGGCCAAGAAACTCCTGGCCCTTTCTTGGGAAGATCAGACCAACAGTATGACTGATCCGGCGGTCGCCAACGGTGTCAGCATGTTCAAGGCCGAACTGGATGAAGCTGACGACGTGAAGCCGCGGTTCACGGCGGTCGAGGATGGGGTTGAGGGTCTGAAGGACAAGCGGGCCCAGACCTATCTTGAGGAGAAACTCAAGGCGCACGCTACCCTCGCCTGGAAGGCGCAGGTTGCCAATCTGCCGGATCTTGAAGCCGGCCTCGCGCAGGCAAAGGACGTGGCGCGGCGGTTGGCTGACCTTGAGGTAGGGGTGAACGAACTTACCGACAATCCCTCGGGCCGCAAAAACCTGGAGGACTGGATGCTTGGCAACCACGGCCTTACCTGGGACGAGCAATTACGCGGTCTAACGGACGATCGGTTCGACAATGGCATTCTGAAAATGGAGACCAGGCTGCTCGGCTACAACAAACGCTATGCCGAGAAACTGGCGGCGGAGAAGAAGAAAGCCGATGATGAGCGGCTTGCTAAAATAGCGGCGGCGGCGGAAAAGAAACGACTGGCCGAGGAAGCGGCGGAGGCCGCCGCGAGCGTGGGCGGCAATGGAATCGCCATTCCCACCGTGACCGTCGCGTCGCTGACCGGAACGGCCCAACTGATCAATCCCGCCACCAAGGTTGAAGAGGCCAAGACCGAGGCTGATGCCGTGCAGGCGGTTCTCAACTGCATCGACAGTGATACGAAGCCGGAGCTTACCCATCCCAATGGCCAGAAATGGGGCCGGCCCGCCAATACCTATTCAAACTATGGCGGCCACCTGACGGGCAAGTCCGGCGCCGGCGGCTACAAGGAATGGTATGTGGAGAAGGATCCGGCTGATGGCGATTATCATGGGAGCAGGCGCTTGCTGACCCGCAACGGTACGAAGTATGTCTACTACACCAGCGACCACTATGCGACCTTCTCGAGAATCAGGTGAGTGACCTTGACCCCTTCTTGCAATCGTCCCTGGGCGTGGTGACCCTGGTGAATCAGGCCAGCCAGGAATCCCTTCTGCAAACCCTGGAAACCTGGGGCGAGCGGGTATTCGTGCTTGACGGGAGCAACGTCCACGACGGCGAGACCTTTCTCGCCCAGGCGGCGCACGACTTGCCGCTCACCCAGCGCGCGCACTACCACTGGGCCGGT
>JANWHO010000353.1 GCA_025450375.1 Chloroflexota bacterium | reverse complement strand
CTGATCGGGGTGCCGTTCATCCTCCAGGCCAAGGATCTGGTGGATGCCCAGGGCACCCTACGGCTGGGTCCGGGCGTCATCCTCAAGGGCTTCGATCCCCAATCGCGGCTCAGCGTCCTTGATGCCACCCTGATCGTGGCCGGCGCGCCGGGCCAGGAGGTGGTGATGACCTCCTACCACGACGACGCGCACGGTGGCGACACCAATGCGGACGGCAGCGCGACCGCCCCGCAACCCGGGGACTGGCGGGGCCTGATCCTGAAGGGAACCACCAAGGCGACCATACAGCGCCTGCGGATCCTCTATGGCGGGGCGACCAATCATCCCGCGCTGGGCATCCAGGACCATGCTTCAGCCCAGATCAGCCAAACCGAGATCGGGTTTAGCGCCACCGACGGCATCTACAATACGTCCGACCAGCCGGTGACGATCAGCGGCAGCGCCATTCACGACACCAAGGGATTCGCCATCCATCTCGACCCGACCTCGCAACCGGCCACGACCCTGAGCTCAAACACCCTGGCCAACAACGGCCTCACCGTCGCGGCCGGCCCAACCCCGCTCACCGCGATCACCACGACGGAGACCCTGGGGCTCGCCGGCAGTCCCTACCTGATTAGCGGGGATGTGCGCGTTCCCACTGGGGCCACCCTGACTATCCAGCCTGGAGTCCGCATCTACTTTAGCGGTGCCAGGGCCGGGCTCCAGGTCGATGGCGGGGCGCTTACCGCAGTGGGGACGGTCGCCGCACCCATCATCTTCACCTCAATCAACGACCCCCAATATGGAGCGGTCGGCGCGGGCAAGCGCCCCGCCCCCCAGGCGGGCGATTGGGCCGGCCTTGGGGTGACTGGTGCCGGCGGGACACTCGATCTCGACTACACGCAACTCTACTATGGCGGCGCGTCGAGCCAGACCGGCAATGCCGAGATCTTCATCGCGGACGGCGGGAAGCCCAGCGTATCCATCCGGGACACCGTGATTGCCGGCGCCAAAGGCTACGGGCTCAACGCCGGGGCCGCGCCGCCCGGTACGATCATTCAGCGTGATATCTTCGTCGCCAACGCCATTCCACTCCTGATCGGCGGTGGGATCAGCATCGACAACAGTAACCAGTTCTCCGCCCATGGCGTGCCCCCGAACCTCCATACCGCGGTCTTCGTCACCCCGAGCGCGACCATCGCGACCGCTGGGGCCACCGTGGATTGGACGCTGGTCGGAGTGCCGTTCATCCTGCAAGCCAAGGATCTGGTGGACGCCCAGGGCACCTTGCGGCTGGGTCCGGGCGTGATCCTCAAGGGCTTCGATCCCCAGTCGCGGCTCAGCGTCCTGGATGCCAATCTGATCGTGGCCGGTACGCCGGGCCAGGAGGTGGTGATGACCTCCTACCACGACGACGCGCACGGCGGCGACACCAATGCGGACGGCAGCGCGACCGCTCCGCAATCGGGGGATTGGCGGGGCCTGATCCTCAAGGGGACCACCAAGGCGGCCATCGATCGCCTGCGGATTCTCTACGGCGGGGCGACCAATCACCCCGCGCTGGGCATCCAGGACCATGCTTCAGCCCAGATCAGCCAAACCGAGATCGGGTTTAGCGCCACCGACGGTATCTACAACACCTCGGACCAGCCGGTAGCGATCAGCGGGAGCGTCATCCACGACAACGCGGACTTCGGGATTGATCTTGGTCCCAACGCGGCCGGGATGACCACGATTTCGGCCAACACCGAGACCCAAAACGCGAAAGGCGGCCTTGGCAACAACCACGCGCCGCCCGCCCCCCCGGTCGCCGGAGCATCGCCCACTCCCCCGCCGCCAACCCCCGCGATGGGCGATATGCTCCGGACGGGGAAGAAGGCACCGATTGTCGTTCCCGCCGTGATCACTCCAACCGCCACCATTGCCATGAGCGCCATGGCCACCACGGTCGCCCCCACGGCGACGCCAACCGTGCCGGCGGCTACCGTGGTCGTGGTCCCAGTCGGCCCACCCACCGGCACGGCCACCCCAATTCCCACCGATTCACCGACCATGACACCCACCGATTCACCAACCCCGGTCCCCACCGACTCGCCGACCGTGCCGGCGGCTACCGTGGTCGTCATCCCAATCGACTCGGCCACCACGACTCCGGTTCCTTCCGGCGCGGCGGGGCCCGGCGCCGCGGAAACCCCGACCGGGACCGGCAGCGGCCGCCTGTAGTGGGTCGCCGGTTATTTCTCGCGAAGAGGCCGGCGGCCGTGAACTGAAAGGGAAAGCCCATGCGTCGAGTAGCGATCTCCTTCGTGGTGCTGTTTCTTCTTCTCCAGTTCCATGTGGCCAGTGCGCCTCGCGGCGTGGGCGGCTGGCTTGGTGAAGCCTCTGGCATGGCTTCGCGGGGCGGAACTGCCAGCATTTCAGTGTTGGCGCCCATCTCTATTTCCAGCGTGTTCGCGCCACGTCCACCTTCATTCCCGAAGCTGGACAAGCACAGGATGATCACGTTGATCGCCACGGGCGACGTGATCCCAGCCCGCTCCGTAAACTACGAAATGTTCATCCGGAATGACTACACCTATCCGTTTCTCAAGACGTATAAGTTCACGCGCGCGGCCGACCTCACCCTGATTAACCTGGAATCCCCGCTGATCAATGGCTGCACGGTAACCAATTCCGGCATGAGCTTCTGCGGTGACCCACGCGTCGTGGTGGGCCTCAAGCTTGCGGGCGTCGACATAGCAAATCTGCCGAACAACCACATCGGCAACTATGGGGTCGCCGGCATTCAGGAGACCGAGCAACATCTTACCGACGCGAAGATCGCCTGGGATGGTTTCGGGCATACCGTGTATGCGACGGTCAAAGGCGTGACGTTTGCCTTCCTCGGTTTTAATGGGGTTGGGCAACTCGTCGACATTCCCGAGATGAGCACGGAGATACACGCGGCGCGGAAGCGAGCCGATGTCGTGGTGGTCTCTTTCCACTGGGGGCGCGAGTATACCTCGATCCCGCTTACCGCGCCCGGCATTGCCGACCAGGATCCGAGGATGATCGCCCACCTGGCGGTGACGGCCGGCGCCGACGTGGTGGTTGGCAACCACCCGCACTGGGTTCAGGGCATCGATCTGTATCAGGGCAAGTTCATTGCCTATGCCAACGGCAACTTTGTCTTCGATCAGATGTGGTCGATCGAGACCCGCCAGGGTGTCGTGGCAACCTATACCTTCTACGGCAAGCACCTGATCTCCGTGCGTTTTCAGCCGGTGCAAATCGACAACTACGCGCAGCCGCACTTTCTTTCCACCGTGGAGGAGGCGCCCATTCTCGCCCGCATGCGGGAGGCATCGCTCCAGATCAAGAAGGGTTATTAAAGTATGCGCATCGGCATCGTCGGCGCCGGCACCATGGCGGAAGCGATTATCAAGGGACTGCTCGGAAAACAGCTCTGTGGGCCGGAGGAGTTGGTGGCCAGCGCCCCCCGCGAGGAGCGGCGCGCGTTCCTCCAATATGAGTACGGTATCCGGACCGTGCGCGACAACGCGGAGGCAGCCAGGGGCGCCTCCACGGTCATCCTCGGGGTCAAGCCGCAGACGGTCTCCACTGTCTTGCCCGAATTGCGTGCCGTCCTCCTGACAGGACAGGCCCTGGTCTCGATCGCCGCCGGGATCACCATGGCTACCCTGGAGCATGGTTCCGGGAACCCGGCCGTGGTGCGGGCCATGCCCAATACTCCCTGCCTGGTGGGTGAGGGGATGACCGTCTGGGTGGCCAGCCCCGCCGTCCAGGAGAGCCAGATCGCCGAGACACAGGCCATCTTCGCCGCTCTGGGGCGCCAGATGCAGGTATCCAACGAGTCATTCCTGAACATGGCCACCAGCATCAGCGGCTGTGGACCCGCCTATCTGTTCCTGCTGATGGAGGCCATGACCGATGCCGGGGTGCAAATCGGCCTCCCACGGTACATGGCCGAGGAGTTGGTCACCCAGACCGTCCTGGGCGCCGCTCGGCTGGCCCAGGAAACCAATCGCCACCCCGCCGCGCTGAAGAACGCGGTGACTTCGCCCGGCGGCACGGCGGCGCAGGCGCTCTATCACCTGGAAAAGGGCGGCCTCCGCTCAACCATGGCCGAGGCGGTGCTGGCCGCCTACCACCGGGCCCAGACCCTGGGGAAGGTGGAAGGCGAGACGCATTGAGCGGCTATCCGCGTGAGGAGGCGCCGGGTTGGGCGGCAACGTAATCGCGAGTCGCGTTCTTGAGAATAGAGAGGCCAAGGGTGGCGCAACGGGGGCGAACCGACACCACTTCGCGTCCCAACTCGTCGATCAGCTCCTCGTAGGTCATCTCCCCCACCTCGGCCAGGGTCTTCCCCTGGGCCATCGCGGTCAGCATGGAGGCGGCGGCCTGGCTGATCGTGCAGCCTTCACCCTCGAAGCTCACCTCGTTCAGCCGCCCGTCGTCGTCCACATGGGCATACATGGTGACCAGGTCACCACAGCCGGGATTCCCCCCAGAGGCGTGGATTTGGGCGTCGGGGAGCGGCCCCCGGTTCCTCGGGTTCTCATAGTAGTCCAACAGGTTCTCGACGTACTCCTCGCGGTCCATGCCCACACCTCCGAATGCTCTCCGCGCCGCGGCGTCGGAGCGCCGGGTTCGGGTGGGACGCCATCGGCGCCAATTCTTCTCGTTCCAATGTACCAAAAGCGGAGATGCCCTTTTGAGAGGGTGCCCCATCCCTGAGCCGGATGTGTACAAGTTTCTTGACGCAGGCGCGAAATATCTCGCCTGTCATGCACAATTCTATTTCCCTTCAGGGGTGCCCTAATGCTACAATGCGCCTGCACGGAAGAGCACATGGCCCGGTAGGCCAAGGAAACCCGCGGTAAATTTTCACCCTGCCGCGGTTGGCCCGCCGGGCCGAGGCTTTTAAGAAAATGATGCCTCCCACCTCGCCTCCTCTGATTCTGGCCTCCAGTTCCCCCCGCCGTCGTGAGTTGTTGGGGCACCTGGGTATCCCGTTCCAGGTCGACCCCAGCGCGGTCGATGAATCACCGATTCCCGGTCTGACCATCCCCGAATTGGTGCGCGCTCTCGCGGCGGCCAAGGCCCGCGCGGTGGCGGCCCGCCATCCGGACTCTCTGGTGGTCAGCGCCGACACCCTGGTGGACCTCGATGGCGAGATCCTGGCCAAGCCCCGCGATCCGGACGATGCCCTGCGTATGCTG
>JANWHO010000352.1 GCA_025450375.1 Chloroflexota bacterium | reverse complement strand
GGCAACCGGGTGGCACGATCGGCGCCGGCGAGTGGTCGCGCTGACGGGCCTGGAGACCCGCGCTCCGTGTTCTCCGTCCCTTCCGCGTCTCCGTGATTCTGGCTCCGTGATCAGGCAGGCGGCGCGGTGGAGTCGCGGACGATCAAACGAGTGGAGAGTTCGATCCGATGCGCGTCCAGCGCCTGGCCGTCGATCTGGCGGTAGAGTACGGACACGGCCATACGGCCCATTTCCTGCAACGGTTGGCTGACCGTCGTCAGCGTGGGGTAGGCCACGGTGGCGAGATCGACGTCATCAAAGCCCACCACCGAAAGGTCGCGCGGGACCGTGAGCCCGCCCTCTCGCGCCGCGCGCATGACGCCGATCGCCATATTGTCGTTTATGGCGAAGATGGCCGTAGGCCGGTCAGGCAGATCGAGGAGTTCGCGGGCCGCCGCGCAACCTCCTTCCAGATTCATGTCCGCCTCAAGGACCAACTCCGGGACGATTGGGAGGCCGGCGGCCAGCAAGGCGGAGTGATACCCTGCCGCGCGGTCCACGCTGGCGCACCATTCCTTGGGGCCGGTGATCAACCCGATACGGCGGTGTCCCAGGCCAATCAGATGCTCGGTTGCCGCCCGAGCGCCGGACCAGTTCGCCGCCGCCACGACGGGGATAGTATCGTCCAGCGGCGTCCGTGGGTCGATCACTACGAATGGTGCCCCATGCTGCCGCAATTGTCGTAATTCAGCCTTGGTTTCCGAGGGGAGAATCAGCAGGGTGCCATCGGTCACCTTATGCATCAGCCGCTGGAGCACCGTCACTTCACGTTCGCGCTCATGCAGGGTGGGGCTGAGGACTATCCGCGCGTCGCGCTCGTACAACGCCTCACAGGCCCCGGCGATGATCATCGCGAAGTAACCGCCCTGTAAAAATGGGACGGTGACGCCAATCAGCCCAGTCCGTCCGCCGGGCGTCGTGGGTACGTTTCGACTGCTGACGTAGCCCAATTCACGGATTTGCCGCAGAACAAGGTCTCGGGTGCTGGGCGAGACATCGGGCCGCCCATTGAGCACGCGGGAAACCGTGGCGATGGATACGCCGGCGAGGGCGGCGATATCGCGCATCGCCGCCCTCGGCATCTCCTTATCCGCGGCAGTCGTGGAAGCCCCATCGCGGTCGGTTTCCATCTTCATCCTTCCCTGATTCCGGTAATCACTATAGGCGTGGTGGCCCAGGTATGTCAAGCCGCGGAGGCCCAGATCCGGAAATATCGGCGGACAATTTCCGGAAAGGGTCCATGATATTTACGGAATGCCCAACTCTGGAGCCGGGCATGTGCCGCCTTGACAAGGCCCGAGCCTCCGTGGTACGGTGCTGGGCAAGAATACTTTTCCGGTAAGGCTCCCGTTACTTGATTCAAGAAAGGATACGCGCGTGGCGCGATCGATGATGCCGCCGGGTTTTCTCTGGGGCGCGGCAACCGCGTCCTATCAAATCGAGGGCGCCGTGGGCGAGGACGGGCGCGGTGAATCGATCTGGGATCGCTTTTGCGCTACTCCTGGCAAGGTGAAGAACGGCGATACCGGCGCGGTCGCCTGCGATCACTATCATCGCTATCGCGACGATGTGGCCTTGATGAAGCGACTTGGGCTCCAGGCGTATCGCTTTTCCGTTGCCTGGCCGCGGATCTTGCCCGAGGGCGTCGGACCGCCGAACCAAGCCGGCCTCGATTTTTACCGCCGGCTGGTGGATGAGTTGCTCACCGCCGGCATCCGCCCGTTTGCCACCCTCTATCATTGGGATCTGCCCCAAGTCCTGCAAGATCGGCATGGCGGCTGGCTGGGACGGGACACGGCGGAAGCCTTCGCCGCGTATGCCGAGGTCGTTTCGCGCGCCCTGGGCGACCGGGTGAAGGATTGGATCACCCTGAACGAGCCGCTATGCTCGTCCTGGCTGGGCCATGGCATTGGCATCCACGCCCCAGGTTTCCGCGATCCGGCGCTCGCTACGCGGGCGACCCACAACCTACTGCTGGGACA
The DNA here is from genome assembly GCA_025450375.1 of Chloroflexota bacterium. The sequence continues at coordinate 3,274 of JANWHO010000352.1, read as the reverse complement.
TGGATACGCCGTGCCGGTCATCCGCGACCACTGCCAGGGCGCGCGGGTGGGGATTTCGTTGAACCTGAATCCCGCGCATCCGGCCAGCGAGAGCGCCGCCGATCAGGCCGCCGCGCGGCAAGCCGATCTGGTGACCAATCGGCTCTTTCTCGATCCGCTCTACCGAGGCGCCTATCCATCCGAGTTACTGGAGCAATGCGGCGAGCGGGCGTTTGGCCTCAAGCCCGGGGACATGCGGGTGGTTTCCGCGCCCCTCGATTTTCTCGGGGTGAATTACTACACGCGCTCCCTGCGACGAGCGGATCCCGCCGGACTGGACCCCACCGGCACGGAGGTACGCATCGACGGGGTCGAGCACACCGCGATGGACTGGGAGGTATACCCGGATGGGCTGTATGAGATGCTCTCGCGCGTTCATCGCGAGTATCATCCGAGCGCCATCTATGTGACCGAGAGCGGCGCGGCCTTCCCCGATGTGTTGACCGCCGATGGCGCGGTACACGACGATCGGCGGCGGGCCTATCTGGAGTCACATTTCGCCCGCGCTCGGCAACTGGCGGCCGAGGGTGTGTCATTGCGCGGCTACTTCGTCTGGAGTCTGCTCGATAATTTTGAATGGGCGGAGGGCTACGGGAAGCGCTTTGGCCTGGTACACGTGGACTACGCCACGCAGCGCCGGGTCGTGAAAGACAGCGGACACTGGTACGCGGAGTTTATCGGGGCCTCGTGAACTGATTGGATCCTGCGCTTTTAAGCTTATCTTTACCCACATTTTGGTCCCCAGAGGCTGGAAGGCAGACGGTGACTTGTAGGGGCGCCCCTACCGACATCGAACCCGATGCGGCGCGCGGGTGTGATTTGTGGGTAACGATTAGGCTTTTAAGCGCGGGATTGGGATCATTTCCATGCCGTGAGTCTGTATTACTGCGCCGTACCGGGCGGCGCGTAGAGGTAACAACGTACCCGGTGCCCTGGCCGCGGCTGATAGATTTCCGGGGTCGCGCGCCGGCATATATCCATCACCTTTGGACACCGGTTGGCGAACCGGCAGCCGGGCTGGGGATTGATTACGGTGGGGATCTCTCCCCGCGCCTCCACCCGCTTCTGGGTGAGCCCGGCCGCCGGGTCCGGGACGGCGCTCAGCAAGAGTTGGGTATAGGGGTGGAGCGGCCGCACCATCACCTCCTCGCTCTCCGCCGCTTCCACCAGGTGGCCGGCGTAGAGGACCAGGGTCTGGTCGGCAATGTACCGGGCGCTCGCGAGATCGTGGGTGATGTAGAGATAGGAGAGTCCCCGCTCATCGCGGAGGGCCGCCATCATGTTGAGGATACCCATGCGGATGGAGACATCCAGCATGCTGACCGGCTCGTCGGCCAAGATCACCTCCGGACTCACCGCCAGGGCGCGGGCGAAGGACACCCGCTGACGCTGCCCGCCGGAGAGCTGGTGGGGAAACTTTGCCGCTACCTCCTCTGGCGGGGTCAAGCCCACCGTGCGAAGCAGTTCGTGGACCATGGCCCGCCGAGCCCGCCGTCCGCTGGCCTGACGGTGCAGCGAGAGGGGCCGCTCGATGTGGTGCGCGATTGTCTTGACCGGGTTGAGCGAGGCAAATGGATCCTGGAATACCATTTGCACCTGGCTCCGGTATCGGAGCAAGGCGCGTCGTCCGTGGAGCCGGGAGACGTCTTGCCCGTGGAAATGGATCTCTCCCGCCGTGACCGGGTAGAGGCCCGCGATCAGCCGGGCGATCGTGCTTTTGCCGCTGCCGCTCTCGCCCACCAGGGCCAGGATCTCCGCTCGTCGGAGGCTGAAGCTCACATCCTCGACCGCGTGAATGCGTTTGGCCTCGCCGCCCATGCCGAGCATCCCACCGGCGCTCACCTGGAAGAACTTGCTCAGGCCCTGCACATCGAGCACCACGTCAGCGGCTTGCACGTTCGTCCTCCCCAGAGATCCGGTTTCCCGCGTCATCGTACAAATAGCAGGCCGTCCAGTGGTCCGGGGCCAACTCCCGAAAGGGCGGATAAGTTTGGATACACTGGGCCATCACATGGATGCACCGTGGCGCGAAACGGCAGCCTGGCGGCGGAGTCACCAGGTCCGGCGGCGCGCCCGGGATGCCCTGTAATTGGCGCTTCTCGCCCGTGATCGAAGGAAAAGAGTTCATCAGCCCAACCGTGTACGGGTGTTTCGGATTGAGAAAGATATCCCGCGCGGGGGCCAGATCGACGATTCTCCCGGCATACATAATCGCGATGCGGGTGGAGAATTCGACCAGCAAGGAGAGGTCGTGGGTGATGAAGAGGATGGAGAAGCCAAACTTAGCCTGCAGATCCTGGATCTGCTGCAGGATGTCCCGCTGCACTACCACGTCAAGGGCGGTAGTGGGCTCGTCCATGATCACCAGTTCCGGGCTGAGGGTCAGGGCCATGGCGATCACCGCGCGCTGCCGCATGCCGCCTGATAATTCGTGAGGGAAACTGCGCAGCCGCTTGGTCTCAATCCCGACCAGCTTGAACATCTCGGCCGCGCGTTCGAGGGCTTGCGACTTGCTCATCCGTTCGTGAGCGCGGATCGCGTCCGAAATCTGATCGCCCATATTCATGACCGGATTGAGCGCGTTCATGGCGCTCTGGAAGACGATAGACGCTTTTAGCCAGCGAAACTGCTGCAATTGCTTCGTCGACAGGGCGCCAATATCCTGGCCGCGGAACAGCACCGAGCCGCCGCTGATCCGCCCGGGCGTCTTGATCAAGCGCATGATCGCGTGGGCGACGGTACTCTTCCCGCAGCCCGATTCGCCCGCGAGGCCAAACACCTCGCCTGGCCGGATGGAAAAGGAGACGCCGTCCACCGCCACGGCGGGACCGCGGGGCGTGATGAAATCAACCGTCAGATTGCGCACTTCTAGAAGCGTGTCGGCGGCGTTGGTTTTCTCGGAACTCCAGGGCAAGGACGGAGCGATCACGCTCATGAGGTTACCCGCGACGCGGCCGAGGCGGTCGCCCGCGCCTTCACCTGGCTCCGGTACTGCTTCGCTACTTTGATTGCTCGTAGGCGCGGATTACTGATCGCGTCGATCCCGTAGTTGATAAACACCAGTGAGGTAATGGTGAGGGCGATAGCCAGACCGGGGAAGAGGAAGTGCCACCACGTACCGCTGAGCAAGGTAGCATTTGCTTGCGCCCAGTAGAGAATAGTGCCCCAACTGATCGTATTGATGTCGGCGAATCCGAGGAATTCCAGGCCGGCCTCGGCGAGAACGGCGCCGATG
>JANWHO010000351.1 GCA_025450375.1 Chloroflexota bacterium | reverse complement strand
GCGGGGATCGGTCCGGTGAGCATCAGCACCGGGTCGGAGCCGGTGACCGCAAAGCTGGCGAAGCGGGCGCGCGGGCGGAAACCCAGATGTTCCGCTCGGGACCGTTCCATAATCAGTAGGGCCGCCGCGCCATCGCTGATCTGGGAGGAGTTGCCGGCCGTGGTCACCCCCTCCGGAGTGAAAGCAGGTTTGAGCGCGGCTAGCTTCTCGATGGTACTGTCGGGGCGCATCCCTTCGTCCGCCGTCATCAGCGCCGCGTCTCCATTCGGACCCGCGATTGGGACCGGGACCATGGCGCGGGCGAAGCGCCCCTCGGCGGCGGCGCGGATGGCGCGGCGGTGACTCTCCAGGCTGTAGGCATCCAACTCAGCCCGGCTGAGGCCCCACTTGCGGGCAATCAAGTCGGAACTGATCCCCTGCGGCACCAGGCGGTCGCCGTAGCGGCGGGTCATCCTGGTGCCAAAGGCCCATTCGGGCCGGGAATCGCAGGATGAGCCGAGCGGAACCCGCGTCATTACCTCCACCCCGCCGGCAACCACGATGTCGTACGCGCCGGCGATCACGCCCTGGGCCGCGAAGTGGATCGCCTGTTGACTTGAGCCGCACTGGCGGTCCACGGTCGTACCCGGCACGGACTCTGGGAAGCCTGCCCCCAGGGCGGCGTTGCGGGCCACGTTGAGACTCTGCTCGCCAACCTGGCTCACGCAGCCCGCGATCACGTCATCGACCAGACTCGCGTCAAGGCCGGCGCGCTCCACCAGCGCGGCCAGCGTAAGAGCCAGGAGGTCCGCTGGATGCCACTCCTTGAGCTGCCCGCCTCGGCGTCCCACAGGCGTCCGCACCGCCTCGACGATCACCACCTCCCTGACCGCGATCATCAGAAGCCTCCTTCTTGCGGTCTGATCATCCTATTCTCACCCCTATCACTACGCGGCGCATGAATCGTATGTATGGCGGATTACGCCAGTTGCCGGGCCAATTGCGCTTGATGCTGCGCGTCATGGGAGACGATATGCACGGTATGGTTGAGGATGGTCACCCTTCCCTGTTCCTCGTGATACCCGGCCCGCTCCCACTGGGCTGGACTCAAGGCGGTGAGTTCCGCCACATGTTGGTTTCGGAAACGGATGAACGCGGCCAGCGCCGCCAGATGATCATCGGCGGCGTAGTTGCGTTCGCGTGCCCAGACTTCCTGGTCATAGCCCGCGATCCGCGGCTCCTCGGTATCGCGGAGGGCCCGCATCCGCTCAAGCGATCGCTCCTCCGCGTCACGCAAGTGGCAGAGCACTTCCACCACCGACCAGCCCTCGTCACCGCCGCGCGCCGACCGCGCCCGCTCGATAGTGACTCCCCGCAGCAAGGCGGTCAGCGTATCCGGGGCCGCCGCCAGCGCGGCAACCAGATCCTTCCCCTCGTCATACATCGGACCTCCTCCGCTCCCATTCTCCGCGCGTCCGCGTGCGCGATGTTCATAATGCCGCGCACCTCAACATCCCACGCTCCCATCAAATGGCCCACATCCGGCCTCAGCCGTCGTTCCCTGCCATCCAGCCTCAGCCGGAGGTCGCCGGCCCTCTGCCTTGCAGTGTAGCTAGACGGACGGTCGCCTGCCGCCCATTCCGTGTCCTCCGTACTCTCCGGGCTCTCCGCGCTCTCCGTGATTCTAACAGGCCGTCAACGATCATTCGTCGCCAGCGGGACTACCGCAGGCTGGCGAACGCCAGCAGGCCAAAGCCCACCAAGATACCGCCCGAGATCCTGTTCACCCAGCGCAGATGGGGCGCCGTGATTCTGGCCCTCAGGGTGCTGACCAAGTGGGTGAGCATCACCCACCACAGCGCCGACCCCAACAAGACGCCCAACACAAGCAGCGCGGCGGCGCCCGCCGCGTGGCTGCCTGTCCCGGCTCCTAGTCCGGCGAAAATAGCCGCGAACGACAGGATGGTGGTCGGATTGGTCAGAGTAAGGGCGACGGCCGAGCCATAGGCACGGAACAAGCCGTGCCCCTCGGTCGCGACCGCGTTCTCGGCCGGCACGGCGCGGAAGGTCTTGGTTCCCAGGTAGCAGAGAAACACGCCACCAATCAACCGAATCCAGGTCTGATGGCTGAGGAGCAGGCTGGAAATGATCGTGATCCCGAACCCGGCGATTCCGCCATAGATCGCATCCGCCGTCGCGGCACCGAGACCGGTGGTCAGGCCAACCCAGCGCCCATCGGCCAGGGTGCGACGGATGCACAATACGCCAATGGGACCAACCGGGGCGGCGATGGACAACCCGATCAGGAGTCCTCTGAGGAACATTGCTGGATTCATGCTCGTATCCCCTCTACGTGGTTGCAAATAATAAACCCGCCAGATCGTTACGATCTGGCGGGTTGTGGGACCAAGTTTTGCGCGCGTTCAGCCAGATCTCATCTTCAAAGGCTGAGACTGCTGCTGGGCTAGAGTTTCCAGTTGGACGCTCGCGTGACGGCGCATGGATGGATTCCTCGTGTAGTAGTCAGGTTGTTCGGGTAAACGTATAGGGCTTGGTCCTGATTATAGGACCGTCGGGTGCTTCCGTGTCAATGGGGTGAGGCACATCACGCCGGTCCATTTCCCGATGCCGGCTGCACCAGTCCCGACTCGTAGGCGAAGACCACCGCCTGCACACGGTCACGCAGGCCCAGCTTGGGGAGGATACGCGCCACATGCGTTTTCACGGTCGCCTCGCTCAGCACGAGCGCGGCCGCGATCTCGGCGTTGCTGAGTCCCCGCGCGATCAGTTTCAGCACCTCCGCTTCGCGAGGAGTCAGAGTCGACATGGCGCCGGGGACGACCAGTGGCGTGGCCGCCGGACGCGCGAACCGCTCGACCAGGCGGCGGGTAATTGATGGGGCCAGCAAGGCATCGCCCGCCGCCACAAGTCGCACCGCCGCGATCAGTCCCTCCGGAGTCACGTCCTTGAGGAGAAACCCGCTGGCGCCCGCCCGTAGCGCCGCGTAGACATATTCATCCAGATCAAAAGTGGTGAGGATCAGCACCCGACAGGCGCTGTTGCCGGAGTTCAGGATACGGTGCGTCGCCTGCAGACCATCCATTTCCGGCATTCGGATATCCATGAGGATGACATCCGGGTCGAGGCGGCGCCAGGCCGCGATTGCCTCCTCGCCGTTAGCGGCCTCCGCCACGACTTCAAGATCCGTATGAGCCTGCAGAATCATGCGGAAGCCGGCGCGGACCAGGGACTGGTCGTCCGCGATCACCACGCGGAGGGGCCGCTCGGTCACGAACCGACCGCCTCAAGCGGCAACCATGCGTGAATCCGGAAGCCTCCGTTCTGAGCTGGTCCTGCTTCGAGCCGCCCGCCATAGAGGGCAACCCGTTCACGCATCCCCGCCAAGCCATGGCCGATCTCCGCGCTATCCAGGGCTGGGCAGCCCCCGCCCTGATCGTGAATCTCCACCTCCAACGCGGCGTGGCTGTAGAAGAGACTAACTTCGGTGGGCGCTTGACCGGCGTATTTCAGGGCATTGGTGAGCGCTTCCTGCACGATCCGGTACACGGCAAGATTCATACCAGGTGAGAGGGGTCGAGTTTGTCCCTTGATGGACAAACCAACCGGCAGACCGGCGTCCCGGACCCGCCGCACCAGTGCCGGGAGTTGGTCCGTGCCTGGCTGCGGCGCCAACTGAAGGCTCTCCGAGTTCTCCTCGTTGTCGTAGTTCAGTACCCCGAGCAGACGGCGCAGCTCCGCCATGGCCTCCCGGCCACTGGATTCCACCGCGCTCAGCGCCTCGTGGGCCTGGGCCGGCGCCGTACGCAGGATGTGCCGAGCCGCGCCCGCCTGCACCACCATGACGCTAACGCTATGAGCCACCACGTCATGCAACTCGCGGGCGATCCGGGCCCGTTCCGCCGTCATGGCCGCCTGCCGGGCCAGTTCCTGCTCGCGCTCCAGGCGGGTGGCCTTGTCCTCGAAGGCGTCGGCTCGCAGTTGGCGGGAGCCTATCGCCTGCCCGGCAAACCAGACCGGCAGGAGGACGATATAGGCCCCGGCGGAGTCCGGTAAGCGCGGCAACACCGTGCTGATCGTCATGGCGACCGCCGTGGCCGTGCCCAGCATCAGGCAGAGGGACAGTTGCCAATACCGGCTGTAGGCGCCTACCGAATAGGCCGCGATCATAATTGTGCTCAGGCCGGAATACTCCGGTAGGCTCTGCCGCGCCAGGTTACTGGCGAAGACCGCCGCCAGCACGGTCAGCCCAAATACCGGCACCGGGAATTGACGACGCCAGACCAGCGGCATGGTCATCAGGAGGAGCACCGGGTTGAGCGGCGTCCTCGGGCTGCCACTGTTCTCCACCATGACCAGGAAGCTCATGAGCAAGGCAAGGCCCAGGTCGGACCAGTTGAGGGACGGGCGTTCCCGTCGCCGTCGCGCGGGCTCACCGCTTACCGACCAGGGTACGGCACGGCGGCGTAGGGGAGCGCCGCCCATCCCGCTCTCGGCCTCACGGTCACCTTGACCAGCCATTGGCGTTTTTAGCGCCTTCATAGAGCTTCCCATTTCCCGTTCGGTTCCAGGTCATCCCTCTGCCCATCTTAACGCATCGCCGCCGCTCGCCATATCCTCCTCGCGATGTATTCCGGCTGCATCGCGCGGACGACCGATCATCCTTACGGAGCAGCGGGATTGCATCCAAGGGAGGATTGCAGGCCGGCCCGCTTCCCGCATGCTGGTTCGGTGGGACGCGGAACCTCCGGCTGTGGCCGGATGGGGGGACGAGTCGACTGAGGCCGGTGGAGGAGGTCGACTCGCATGCGACTGGCTACTACTTCTCAATTCGATGTGTGGCAGGAGGAGCGATGAACAATCTGGTGGAGATCGGCGGCGTAACCAAGGTATACGACGCGGCGAGCCCGCAAAAGGCCCTGAATGGAGTGTCTCTGCGCATCCCCACCGGCCAGATCACCGCGATCATGGGCCCGTCGGGGAGCGGGAAATCGACCCTGCTCAATCTGCTGGCGGGCCTCGACCGGGCATCCAGCGGGACTATCGTGGTTGGCGGCATGGAGATCACTCGCCTGAGCGAGGCGGCGTTGGCTCGCTATCGCCGCCAGAAGATTGGGCTGATCTTCCAGTTTTTCAATCTGCTCAACAACCTCACCGTCCTGGACAACGTGCTGATCCCAGCGCAACTGGCGGGAACCAGCCGCCGCGTCGCCGAGGCACGAGCGGCGGAGCTTCTGGAGCGGCTCTCCATAGCCGATCAGGCGCGTAAATACCCGGCCCGGCTGAGCGGTGGTCAGCGGCAGCGCGTAGCGATCGCTCGGGCTCTGATCAACCGCCCAGTCCTGCTGCTGGCCGATGAGCCGACCGGCGCCCTGGATACGCGGAGTGGCGACCAGGTGCTCGACCTCTTCCGCGACCTCAACAGCACCGGCCAGACCATCGTGCTGGTCACTCACGATCCCCGCCTGGCCGAGCGCTGCGCCCACCGGACGATTACCCTGGTTGATGGGCTGGTGGTCAGGGACACGGCCACTCTGGAGGCGGTGGGATGAAGGCTGTATGGACTAAGATACTGGCTGACCTTGGACGCCGTAGGCTGCAGGGCTTGATCATCGCGGTGGTTATTTTGCTCTCTAGTGGCGCCGCCACCATGGCCCTGAATCTGCTTGTGGAGTCCGACGCCCCCTACGATCATGCATTTGCTCAGGCCAATGGCGCCCACCTTACCCTCACCTTCGCCGCCGATCAGGTGGGCGAAGGGCAACTTCGGGCCACCGCCTCGACCCCCGGCGTGACCGCCGCCGGGCCCTGGGCCGAAGTATCGGCGCCGTTCAGCACGCCTGTTGGCGACAGGTTCGGGGTGGCCGTGGTTGGCCGGGCTGACCCGGGAGGTCCCATCGACCGACTGACCATCGAGAGCGGACGGTGGGCGCGGACGGAAGGGGAGATCGTCCTTTCCCAAGGAATGGCCGACCGCACCGGCCTCGGAATCGGGGACCAGGTGACGGCGGCGCGGGGAGCGGGGCCGACGCTACGTGTAGTGGGGATCGCTGCCTCGATCAGTCCGATCACCGACGCCTGGGTCATTCCGGGGCAAGTCGCCGCGTTGGTGACCGCCCAGGCCCCGTTGTCCTATCAAATGCTGTACCGGGTGACCCCCGCCGGTACCACGGCCGACCTGCGAGCGGCAACTCAGGCAATCACCCGGCATCTACCGGTCGGCTCGGTGGTCGACGCGAGTAACTACCTGGATGTTAAGCTCCGCGCCGATCAGCTCACGGCGGTGATGATCCCCTTCCTGCTGGCCTTTAGCGCATTCGCCCTGCTTGCCGCGGCTCTGATCATCGCCAATGTGATTAGTGGGGTGGTGATCGCCTCGTATCGCGAGATCGGGGTGATGAAATCGGTTGGCTTTACTCCTGGCCAGGTGATGGTGGTGCTCTTTGGCCAGATTCTGGTGCCGGTAGGCGCCGGCTGCCTGGCGGGCATCCCATTTGGTACCCTGGCCAGCCAGCCCTTCCTCCGCGACACGGCACACGCTCTGGGTTTGCCGGTGGCGTTTACCGCCGCGCTCTGGGTGGACCTCCTGGTATTTGCCGGCGTGCTGGTCCTGGCCTTGCTCGCCGCCCTGGCGCCTGCCTGGCGGGCCGGGCATCTCAGCGCGGTGACCGCGATCACCAGGGGAACCGCACCCGCCGCGGGACGCGAAGGCGGGATCGACCATGCCCTGGCCCGTCTTCCCCTCCCGCGTCCAGTCAGCTTGGGACTGGGTGACGCGCTGGCTCGGCCCGTCCGTTCGGCAACTACCCTGGGGGCGATTCTGATCGGTGCCGTGACCATTGTCTTCGCCCTCAATCTACACCTCTCACTGACCCAGGTCGCCGCGCACCTGATCCGCGATCCCTATGTGCAGGTAGACGTTTATCGACCGGTCTTCAGCCCTATCCAGGGGAAAGGGATCCCGATACAGAATGGGCCGGCGCCCGGTCCGGCCCTCAGCGACCGCCGGATCGCGGCCTTGATCGCGGCGGACCCCGCCACCGCGCGCTTCGTGGCGGAGACAAGCGAAGCGATTTCCATGCCGGGAATCGCCGAACCCATTCCGTACTATGCCTACCGCGGCCCCTCCTCGTGGGTTGGCTACGCGTTGATCGCGGGCCGCTGGTTCTCCAGTCCAGGTGAGGTAGTGGCGCCGACTAAAGTGTTCACCCAGGGGCATCTGAAGATCGGCGATATGGTTACGGCACGCATCCAGGGAACGCCAGTGCGATTGCGGCTGGTCGGAGAGATTTTTGACCAGACGGGCGACGACTTGCTGCTGCGCGGGACCTGGGCCACGCTCACGGCGGCTAGCCCCGGCCTCCAACCGGATGAGTATGAAGTGGGGCTGACACCTGGCGCCAACGCCGAGGCATACAGCCGGCGGCTGGATCAGGCCGCGGCCCATGCTCTTGATGTCCGCGTGGTGGAAAAGCTCAAGCGCGAACACCTCGTTCGTGCTGCTCAATACAGTGATCGCGGGTTTGGCCCTGGTGCTCACGGCAATCGCGGTGGCGGGCGTGTTCAACACCGTGCTCCTGAGCGCGCGTGAACGGACGCGCGATATCGCCATCCTCAAAACCGTGGGCATGTCGCCCCGCCAGGTGGTAGCGATGGTGGTGGCCTCCATGGCCTTCCTGGGGCTGATCGCTGGAGTGATTGCCCTCCCGGTCGGTTTGGAACTGCACCGCCAGATCCTCCAGTTCATGGGCCGGATTTCCTCGGGGACCAACATCCCGCCCAGCTTTTTTGACCTGATCGGTGGAGCGATGCTGGCTCCGCTCGCCTTGAGTGGGG
>JANWHO010000350.1 GCA_025450375.1 Chloroflexota bacterium | reverse complement strand
CGGCAGGTACTCTACGCTTGCGCGCCGCCAGGGCAGCAAATTGGCGTGGTGCTCCACCGCCGTGGTCAGGACACGGGCGCCCTCGGGTAGACAGGCGGCCAGGAGGTTGAGGGCATCGGTGGTGTGGCGGGTAAAGATCAACGTGTCGTCAGATCGGGCGCCAAAGAAGGTTCTTATCGTCGTCCGAGCCTGTTCGTAGGCCGTCGTGGAGACCTGGGATTTATAGCCCGCCCCGCGATGCACGCTACTGTAGAAGGGGAGCAGCCGCTGTACGGCCTCCCACACTTCCACCAGGGGCGGGGTGCTGGCCGCGTAGTCGAAGTTGACGTGCCGGCGCGATTCGCCGGTGACCAGCGGCACTTCCAGGTCGTCACCCACCAGACGGAGCCGCGAGGGCTCCTCGTTGGGTTCAAGTAGGCATGGATAGGCAAGATCGCCGCGCGGGTCGGAATATAAGGACGGTTGGTATTGAAGCATGGTCATCCACCTCCCCAAAACAAAAACTCCCCATGGTGCTGGTCCATGAGGAGCGTATGAGGGTGCGGAGTATAAAAAATCCTCCATCTCAAAAAAGAAGGAGGGAAAACGGCATAGTCCGCAATAGGGGTATACGCGTCTCTCATCTTCCAGAAAATAGCTCTGCCGGATTTGGCACCCTGTCGTCGCTTTGCGCGACGCCGGTTGCCGAGGCTTCACAGGGCCGGTCCCTCCACCTCTCTGGATAAGAGCGTCGTATTCACTTGTAAAATTGCTGAGGCTCGACCGCGGATCGTGAGACGAAGTATATACCGCGGGACGGGGGTATGTCTATAGTTTCGATCATCTCGGGCGGGATTGTCGATTCCGTGCGAGCGTGGAAGCTGCTATGATCCGAGAAGCATCCCGCGACAAGCAGCCGTTTCGCTGGAGAAATCGATGACCGTCTTGATCCTTCCTACCGACGCACCCTCGGTGGCGGGGCCGCCGCAAGGTCACTGGAATCACGAGCTATGGGAGACTTTGCCGGACGACGGCAACCGCTATGAAGTGATCGATGGAGTGCTGTACATGAGTACCGCGCCTAGTTTCTTCCACCAATGGATTGTCCTGCGTTTGGTGGAGTTGGTAGGCACGGCCGCCAAACAGCAGGGGTTAGCCATTCCGTTCTTCTCGCCGATTGGGGTATTGATGCCGGGTTGCGACCCCGTGCAACCGGATTTCGGCCTGATTCGCGCCGCGAACAGCGGCATAATTCGCGATCGCCGAGTACGCGGCATACCCGATCTATTGGCCGAGATCCTATCGCCCGGCAATCGTGCGTACGATGAGCGGGTGAAGTTGGAGGCGTACGCTCGAGCCGGCCTGCCGGAATATGTGATCATCGATCCCGGAGCACGGGCGCTCCGGCACTATCGCCTCGCGCCGGCGGGCCAGTACGATAACCCGCGCACCTATCAGGGTGACGAACCGATTCGCTTCGACTGCCTGCCGACCATCGAATTCAGAGCCGGCGACCTCTTCGAGGGTGCCCCGGACACTACGCTCTGACCTCGCAACGAAGGAGCCGCCGCACGCTGCCAGATGGCGTGTCTCATCATTACCCACAAATCACACTCGTACGCTGCATCGGGTCGTGTTTTGGTAGGGGCGCACAGCGGTGCGCCCGCTTGGCTTGGCGGTTCGGCCCAGGGCTCACCGCTGTGCGCCCCTACCCGACCGCTTACCGCCCACATGCCTTGGGAGAGAAAAATGTGGGTAATGACGAGGGATCATCCCAGCGCCGCCATGGCAGCACGAATCGCCTGTGTCAAATAATGCGAGTAGTCCGTGGGACCATGGCGGAGACTTCGGGCCAGGGCGCCAATCCCGATGAGCAGACTCGCGAAACTGATTCGCTGCTCGTAGTCCTCCGGAAGGTCCGCGACCTCGCGATACCCATCCAGGAGAGAAGGAAGTAACCGCTCGGGTACGGTTTCTCCATCGTGAAGCTGGAAGTGCCCCAGATCATAGAGCGGCGCCGTTCCGCGAATCTCGCCAAAGTCGATGATCCCCGTGTACTGCCCGTTTCTTTGATAGATATGGGTGAGGTCGAAGTCGCCGTGCGCGAGATAGGCATGGTCGGCGTCGAGCCATGAATTGCGATCGGCGATGATTGCCCGGATGCGGCCAACCTCGGGTCGGGTAAGGATCCCGTCTCGAAGCTGATCGAGTCGGTCGTCAAGCTGGTCCAGCATAAAGGATCGGTTGGTGGGATACGCGGCCTCCAACCGCGCGCGGGAGCCGCCATCGCGCGTGATCCAGCCGAATCCATCGACGGGGATGCGGTTGATCTCGGCCAGATCCCGTCCCGCCGCCCTCAGCACTTCCTCGCGAGTCGCGTTGGCCGGGACGTGCCGTACCGATTCCCCGCGAATCTCCGTGGTTACCAACAGCGACCGCTGTAGGCATTCGTCGAACGGCTCGAAGTGAACGGCCGCCGGCACGCTCACCCCGCGGGCAAACAGTACTTGGTGGACCGACGCCTCCGGCGCCAGGCTCGCGGTTGCTTCCTCCGCGACCCGTAGATAGTACACCTCCTCGCCTATCAGGAGCCGGTAGACCTGCGTGGAGGTTCCCTCCGCCACGCGCTCTATTGCGACATCACGGGCGGGAAAGATGCGCACGACAAGCCGCCGGAGTGCCTGAAGATCGACATCCGGCTTTCTCATGCTCAAGGCCGCCCAAGCACATGCCTATTAAGCGCGAAGGAGATGTACGGGCAGCCCAGTTCCACCGCCACCAATGGGGATCGTGGACCAGTTCCTATAATGTGCCCAGGAAGGCAAGGACATCATCCGCGTGCTGATCCACCTTGACGTTCGGATAAACCTTCCGGATCACGCCCTCCCGGTCGATCACGAAGGTGGTACGCAGCACGCCCTCGGAGATTTTCCCGTACAGATTCTTGGTTCCGTAGGCGCCGTAGGCGGTGGCTACCGCCGCGTCTGGATCGGCGAGGAGGGGGAAACCGAGGCTGAACTTGCGGGCGAAGGCTTCATGCGAGTCCACCGGATCGGTGCTCACGCCCAGAATAGCCGCGCCGGCATCGGCGAACTGACCCTCCAGATCGCGGAAGGCGCATGCCTCCTTGGTGCAGCCCGGAGTGTCGTCCTTGGGGTAAAAATAGAGGACCACTGCTTGCTTGCCACGGTAGTCCGCCAGGCTGAGCGTCCTCCCGCCGGTGGCGGCCAGACTGAATCCAGGCGCTGGGACGCCCACCGGCGGCTGAGTTGGCTTCTCGCTATTCATGCCACACCTCGATTTCCTTGATCATACCGCCTCCGCTGTCCGGCTCCCGTGAATATGTCTCCACACGTAGAGCGCGGCCAGGACCACCACGACCAGAATAATCAACACGTCGAACCTATGGATCCAGGTTCCCACATCATGCCAGTGTACGCCCAGTTGCTGGCCTATGTAGGCCAGAAGGAGGCACCACGGTAACGAGCCAAGGAAGGTAAGTACCACGAAATGGCCAAAGCGCATGCGCATCATCCCCGCTGGGAGCGAGATGAAGGTGCGGACCACCGGCAACAGACGACTGACAAATACAGTGATGTCGCCGCGTTTGGCGAAAAAGGCATCGGCGCGTTCGGCGTCGCGGCGAGAGATCAGCACGTATTTGCCGTAGCGGAGCATCAAATCCCGTCCCCCGCTATAGCCGATCCAATAGGCGATAATCGAGCCCACCAGGCAACCAAGCGCCCCTACCACGGTGACCCCAAACAGATTGAACTTGGCCTGATGCCCGGCCGCCGCGACGGTCATGAACCCGGCAAGGGGCATGATGATCTCGCTGGGCAAGGGGATGCAACAGCTTTCAATCGCCATGGCGATCAGGATGCCGACGTAGCCGAAGTTGCTATACAGATGATTTACAAACGTTTCCAAGATGGATTACCCTCCAGCGGTCAGTATACCGGCTTGGACGATGCCGAATCCCAATCCACCCTATACTGTAAAGCGGACCTACTCGGACCGGTCGCCTCGGGGCGCGGCACCGGCGGGTGGGATGAGGATGGACTATCCGGCTCCAGGGCCGGCTGATTCAGTTCGGAGCGGGATCGTGAAGGCAATCACGCGCTTCGAGACCATAATGGAGTCGTTGGTGGAACGGGGCTTTGCCCGCCTGTTGCGGACGCGCATGCAGCCGATTGAGGTAGCCAAAAAGCTCTCGCGGGAGATGGAGACCCAACGCACGGTGGCTATCAACCGGGTGCTGGTACCCAATTATTACACCGCCGCCCTCAGTGCCGACGATTTCGATCACTTCGCTCCCATTCAGGCTACCCTCCAGCGCGAGATGGCCACCTATCTCACCGATTACGCGGCGGAGCACCACTATACCCTTCCCGGCGAGGCCAATGTGACCCTGGTACGCGACGAGTCGCTCCGGGCCGGGGGCTTGCGCATCACGGTGCGGATGGAGGATGTAGGCGAGGAGTGGTCCGCCGGCACCACGCCCCTGGCTCCGACTCAACTGATGCCCGCCCCCGACCTTCCGCTCACGGCGCCCCCGATCCGCCGGCCCGCGACCCCCGAACGGGCTCGCATCGATCTGCAGGGCGCTTCCTGCTTCCTGGATCACGATGTCGCGAGCATGGGTCGCGGGCTGGATAACGATGTGGTGGTCGAGGATACGCGGGTGTCCCGTCACCATGCCCGCCTGAGCCGCGGGCCGCGCGGCTGGGAGATTACCGATCTGGCCAGCACGAACGGCACCTTTGTTAATGGACGGCAGATCAAGCAACACGCGGTGGTGAACGGGGACACGCTTTCATTGGGCGGGCTTGAAATGAAGTTCTTTCTGGATATGCCCAAACGGTGAGCTTTGCCGTCGTCGTCTTGCTGTTCCGCCTTATTCTGGTCGCCCTTCTCTACCTGTTTCTGGCACAGGTGGTGCGCATCATGTATCGGGATCTCCGGGCCGCCGCTTCATCCCCGGCCACGCCCGCGCTCGGCGGTCCCGGCCAGCCCGGCGCGATCGCCCAGCTGGTGGTGCTCTCGGCTGGGAAGACCACCTTTCAGGCCGGTCAACAGTTTCGCCTCCGGAATCCCACCTTGCTGGGCCGCGAACCGGCAAGCGACATCCTGGTGGATGACGATTTTGTCTCCGGACAGCATCTACGTATCGTGAGCGGGCCCACCGGATGGGCGGCGCAAGACCTCAACGCCACCAACGGCACGCACCTGAACGGGACGCGTCTCCGCGGCACCATGCCCCTAAAATCCGGGGACATTCTCGATGTGGGGCGATTGAAGCTTCGTTTCGTGCTGGACCATTGACCGTGGCGTTCGCGTCCCTGGTTCGGGCCCGCGGCTACGAATACCGCCTCCTCCTCTTCGTGGGGGCCGTGCTGGCGGTTGGCGGCTGGCTGCTGATCGTCAACGTGCCCAGCCTGGCTCCGGCGCATACAATTCAGGAATTGGCGCTCCTGTTCGGGCTCTACGCCCTGGCCAGCCTCTTCCTCAGTTTCCGCCTCCCCACCGCCGATCAGGTACTGCTGCCGGTGGTTGCCTTGTTGACGGCGATTGGCCTCCTATCGATCCGCCGCCTCAGCACCACGGCCCTCTACGCCTCCTCGGCCGACCGGCAGGTTGTGTGGCTGGCGGCCGGCCTCTTCGTCTTGATGGCTACCATCACCCTGGTGCCCCGCCTGGAGAACCTTAAGCGCTATAAATACACGGCGGCCGTGGCCGGTTTCCTCCTCATTCTCGGCACTATCCGTTTTGGCGTGGACATTACGGGAGGGCCTTACCGGCGCTGGTTCGGATTCCACGGGGTCTACTTCCAGCCGGTGGAGATTCTCAAGGTTCTGGTGGTCATCTTCTATGCCGCCTATCTGGAGGAGAAGCGGGAAGTGCTGTCGCTGGCCGAGTTCCGCCTGGGCCGCCTCCGGCTGCCTCCGATCCAGTACCTCGGCCCCCTCTTCCTCACCTGGCTCCTGTCCCTCTTACTGCTTACCTTTCAGAACGATCTGGGGAGCGCGCTGCTCTTCTTCGGGATATTTCTCGCCATGCTTTACGTGGCCAGCGAGCGGCGGTCCTATCTCTGGATCGGGATCGCCGTCTTTCTGGTTGGGGTGGTTCTGGCCTTCCGTCTTTTTCCGCATGTGCGGCAGCGGGCCGACATCTGGCTCAATCCCTGGCGTTACGCCCATGATCAGGCGTACCAGGTGGTGCAGGGGCTGATCGCCCTGGCCAACGGGGGCATCGTGGGGAGCGGTTTGGGCCAGGGGCATCCTGGGTTCGTGCCGGTGGCCAATACCGACTTCATCTTTACCAGCGTGGGGGAGGAATGGGGACTGGGCGGCGGGATGGCCGTGCTGGGCCTCTTTCTGGTCTTCGCCTTCCGCGGCTTACGGATCGCCGCCCTGGCCCGCGACCCATTCGAGCGGTTGCTGGCCGTGGGGCTGACCAGCACCCTCGCCATTCAGGCATTGGTGATCGTGGGCGGCAACCTCCGTCTGATGCCGCTGACCGGGGTTACCCTTCCCTTCATGAGTTACGGCGGCAGCTCGCTGCTGGCAAACTTCGTCATTATCGGCTTGCTCCTCAGGATCAGCGCCCATGAATGAGATCGACCGCTCCGCCTCCCGCCTGGCCCGCCTCGGCCTGTTCTTTGTCGCCGCGTATCTGATGCTCTCCGGGTTGTTGGTCTATTGGCAGGTGATCCGGGCTCCGAACCTGATCAACCGGCCCGACGACCCGCGCCTCTATGCCGAGCAGCAGGCCGTGCATCGAGGCGACATTCTCGACCGGCGGAGCACGGTGCTGGTGCGTACCACGTTCCAGGACGGCAGTCCGGTCCGAACCCTCATCGACCCCTCGCTCAGTCTCCTGATCGGCTATCACAGCCAGCAGTACGATAACTCCGGCCTGGAGAATGCCTACAACGATTATCTGAACGGAGCGGCGGCCAACCAACCATTGGATAATTCGCTCCGTCGCCTCCTGCATCAACCGGTGCTGGGCGACAATGTGCAGCTGACCATCGACGATCGCATCCAGCGCATCGCGGACGCGGCGTTGGGCAATGGTCCGGGGGTGGCGCTGGTGGCGGACCCGCGGAACGGGGAGATTCTGGCCATGGTGAGCAAGCCCAGTTTCGACGCCAACCAGATCGATCAACCCGGCTATTGGTCGGCGCTTCAGAGAGAGAACAGCCCGCTCCTGAATCGGGCCCTGGAAGGCCGCTACCCGCCTGGATCCACGTTCAAAACAGTCACTCTGGCCGCTGCCCTGGCTAACGGTACGGCTACCTTGAGCACCCTCTTCTCCGGCCAGAATGCCACCGGGCCGCTGTTCATCCAGGGAACCATGCTGCCCCAGAGCGCCAATAACCTCCCTCCGGGCCTGAACCAGGTCACCCTTGAGGACGCCTACAAATACAGCGATAATATCGTCTTCGCCGTGCTTGGCCAGAGAATGGGGGCACGGAAGCTGATCGACGGCGCGGGCAGTTTTGGCTTTGGTCAGCACATCCCGTTCGATTTGCCGGTCGCCACCAGCGTGGTGACCACGAATCCCAATACATTCAATCAATATGATCTGGCCACCAGTGCCTTTGGCCAGGCCGGGGTGCTCTCCACGCCTCTCCAGTTGCTGTTGGTGGACGAGGCGATCGCCAATGGGGGGACGATCATGCGGCCATACGTGGTGAAAAGGATTAGCGCCCCCAACGGTGAAGTGTTGCAGGATACGCAGCCGTCCGCGTGGCAGCAAGCCGTCAGTCCCACCGTGGCGGCCCAGGTAGGGCAGGCGATGATGACGGCGGTGAACGGGCCGGGCGCCTCCGGCTACCTGGCGCGTCTACCGGGCGTGATGGTGGCGGGGAAGACCGGCACGGCTCAGCTGGGCGGAGCAAACCAACAGCCGGATGCATGGTTCATGGCCTACGCGCCGGCCAAGCAGCCGCGGCTGGCCGTCCTGGTGCTGAAGGAGGAGGGCGGCGAGGGAAGCACGGTGGCGGCGCCTATCGCGGGCCAGATTTTAGGGCAGGCGTTGCCG
>JANWHO010000349.1 GCA_025450375.1 Chloroflexota bacterium | reverse complement strand
CCCTGGCGCGCGCGGCAAACAGCCGGGGCGCGGCGGAGATGGGCGCTCAGGGGCCGTGGATGGCGGGCGGCGTGTTGCAGGGCAGCGGCGATGTGCAAGCTCGGCTGGGCAAAGCCTGGGGTTTACAACCGGTGACCGGCATTGGCCGCGCCCAGGGCGAGATATTTACGGCGGCGCAACAAGGGACGATTCGCGGCCTGTTCCTCCTGGACTACGATCCGCTGCTGGATGGCGGCCCGGAAGCACGGGCGGCTCTGGAGCGGACCCCGTTTATCGTGGCGCAGACCGCGCGCACCTCGCCCATGCTTCAGTATGCGAGCGTGGTATTGCCGGCGACCGATTTCCCCGAAACACCCGGCACCCTGACCAACACGGAAGGGCGGGTGCAGCGGCTCCGCGTCGCGGTCACCCCACCTGGGTATGCGCGGGAGAGCTGGCGGGCGCTGGTTGACCTGGGGCGCCGCCTGGGCGGTACCTATCCCTACCTATCCGCCGAGGATGTGACCCAGGAGATCGCGCGCGTCACCGGTCTGGCGTCCTGGGCGGGGCTGCTCAATCAGGCGCTCGAACCGGCCACGGCGGGGGTGGGCCGATGAGCTGGCAGCAAGTCATCTTTGACCTGATTGTTGCCTTGATCATCGTTTTCGTCCTCATCACCGCCTTCGCTTACATGACCTACGCCGAACGGCGCGTGGTGGCGCTGATGCAGGTACGCCTTGGTCCGAACCGCGTGGGACCGGCCGGACTCCTGCAACCACTGGCCGATGGGATCAAGCTGCTGCTGAAGGAAGATATTGTCCCCACGCAGGCCGATAAGCCTATCTTCGCCCTGGCGCCCATGCTCTCCCTTTTCATCGCCCTGATCGCCTTCGCGGTCATCCCCTTTACGGTGGCCTTCTCGTTCACGGTGGGCGGCACGCGGATCTATGGGCCAGGCGCCCTGGCCGACGTGAACATGGGCGTGCTCTATGTCTTCGCGGCCACCTCGCTGGCGGTGTATGGGCTGGTGCTGGGCGGCTGGGCCTCGAATAACAAGTATTCGCTGCTGGGCGGTATCCGTTCCTCGGCCCAGGTGATTTCCTACGAGTTGGCCCTGGGGATGTCGATAGTCGGCGTGCTCTCCATTACCGGCTCGTTGAAGCTCACCGATATCATCGCCTACCAGGCGCACCACATTCCCAATATCTTCTGGCAGCCCCTGGGCTTCATTCTCTACTGCATCGCGGCTATCGCCGAGGTGAACCGGGCGCCGTTTGACCTGGCGGAAGCCGAACAGGAGCTGGTGGCCGGCTATCACGTGGAATACAGCAGCTTCCGCTTCGCCATGTTCTTCATGGCCGAGTACATCAACATGATCACGGTCAGCGCCTTCGCCAGCACCCTGTTTCTGGGCGGGCCGCTTGGGCCGTTCACCATCATCTGGCCCTGGCTCTCCGGCTTGATCTGGTTTATTATCAAGGTCGTTATCTTGCTGTTCATTTTCATCTGGCTACGAGCTACTCTGCCCCGCGTGCGCTACGACCGCCTGATGACCCTGGGGTGGCGCTGGCTCTTGCCGCTTGCTCTGCTCAACATCGTGGCCACTGGAGTGGTGGTCGCCCTTACTGCCTGAGTTCCATTCGGTTCTGGATGCTCCACGGATGAGCGAAGGAATCAAGGAGGCCGCAATGCCCGCGAACGCCTTCCTCGAAGGTACGACCGCCATCGTTAAAGGGATGGCGCTTACCTTCTCTACCATGTTCAAGAAGAGGACCACCGTGCAGTGGCCGGAGGAGCGTGAGGGCGTCAAGCCGCGCTACCGCGGTCGCCACGTGCTTGAGAGCTACGATAATGGGCTGGAGAAGTGCATCGGCTGCGAATTGTGCGCCGGCGCCTGCCCGGCTGACTGTATCCTGGTGGAGGGGGCCGAGAATACCGACACGAACCGGGTCTCGCCGGGTGAGCGGTATGCCAGGCGCTACGAAATCAATATGTCGCGCTGCATCTTCTGCGGGCTGTGCGAGGAGGCGTGTCCGACCGGGGCGATCGTCCTCAAGCACGACTACGAACTGGCCGACTTCGATATTCCGCATATGATCTATACCAAGGAAATGATGCTGGTGCCCGATCCAAGGGTGGTCAAGGAAAAGTTGGATCACTTAGCGCAAGAGGCGGGTGCGATACGGTGACTGCGGTATTCTGGATCACGGCGGTTGTCGCCGTCTTTAGCGGTCTTAACGTGATCCTGCAGCGCAATCCTGTCTATAGCGCCTTGTTCCTGGTGGCCAACTTGTTCTGCCTGGCCGTTTTCTATGTCTTGCTGGACGCCCAATTTCTGGCGGTGGTGCAGGTCATCGTCTACGCCGGGGCGATCATGGTGCTGTTCCTGTTCGTGGTGACCCTGCTCTCGCCGGGGCGCGAGGAGACCGGCGGTGACCCGCTGGCGATGCTGCGGATTCCGGCCCTGATTCTGGGGGCGCTGCTGGCCGCCGTTCTCGCCGTACAGATGGCGACCAACAACCTGCGCGGCCCCATCGACACCACCCATTTTAGCCTGGATTCCTCCTGTCCCCCGCCGCATGCCAACCATACCGGGGGCGGTCTGGGCTGCGTGAATACCATCGGCGATCAGCTTTTCAGCACCTATTTGTTCCCCTTCGAGATCACCTCCTTCCTGCTCTTGCTGGCCATGCTGGGGGCGGTGGTGCTGGCGAAACGAAAGATAAGCTAGGGGAGACAAAGGTTTGGTATCGACATCGACATATCTGGTGGTGGGAGCGATTCTGTTCACCCTGGGGGCGGTTGGCGTGCTGATACGCCGCGACCCCATCGTGATCTTCATGAGCATTGAAATGATGCTCAACGCGGTGAACCTGACCCTGGTCGCATTTGCCCGTCGTTTGCATTCGATGGACGGGCAGATCTTTGTCTTCTTCGTCATGACCGTGGCGGCCGCGGAAGTGGTTATTGGCCTGGCGATCATTGTGTCGATCTTCCGCACGCGGGAGACGATTAATGTTGATGCCGTTAATTCGATGAAGGGCTAGTCTATGCACGGCTATGCGTGGCTGCTGCTGGTCCTGCCCTTGCTGGGATTCGCCATCAACGGGGCAGTTGGCCGGCGCCTCCAGCAAACCTGGATCTCCTGGATCGGCTGCGGGGTAATCGGGGCGGCGTTCGTGGTGGCTCTCATCGCCTACTTCCAGCTCATGAGCTGGTCCACGCACGACCAACTCACCAAGGGCGACCTGAGCTACTACCGCTGGGTGAGCGCGGGCGCGCTCAAGATCGACCTCGGTATTCTGATCGATCCGCTAAGCGCGGTCATGCTGCTGATCGTGACCGGAGTCGGCTTCCTCATTCACGTCTATTCCGTCGGCTACATGCATGACGACCGGGACTACTCGCGTTTCTTCGCCTATATGAACCTGTTTATCTTTTCCATGCTCCTGCTGGTGCTGGCCAATAACTTCCTGTTTCTCCTCGTGGGCTGGGGTCTGGTCGGCCTCTCGTCGTATTTGCTGATCGGTTTCTGGTACCAGAATATGTCGGCGCTGCTGGCTGCCCGCAAGGCGCTGATCATGAACGTGATCGGCGACGTGGGAATCATGCTGGCCATTTTCCTGATGGTCCGCCAGTGGGGCACCCTCACCTATAACGGAGTGTTCGCCAAGGTGCAGGCGCTGCATAGCGGTGACCACGTGGTCACCGCGCTCTGCTTGTTGCTCTTGCTCGGGTCCATCGCCAAATCAGCCCAGATACCGCTGCATACCTGGCTGCCGGATGCCATGGAAGGTCCCACGCCGGTCAGCGCCCTCATCCACGCGGCGACCATGGTGACGGCGGGCGTGTATCTGATCGCCCGCTGCCATGTCCTCTACGACCAATCGCCTTTCTCGGCTGGGGTGGTGGCGATTATCGGAGCCGTCACCGCGTTGGTGGCGGCGACTATCGCCCTGGTGCAGATGGACATCAAACGGGTGCTGGCCTACTCCACCATGAGCCAGATCGGCTATATGTTCTTGGGGGTGGGGATAGGGGCCTATTCCTCCGGTATGTTCCATCTGATGACTCACGCCTTCTTCAAGGCCCTCCTGTTCATGGGGGCCGGCAGCATCATCCATGCCCTCGGCGGCGAGCAGGATTTGCGACGAATGGGCGGGCTGCGCCGCAAGCTTCCCACCACGTTCGCCTTGTTCACGGTCGGGGTCATCGCCATCTCCGGTATTCCGCCGCTCTCGGGATTCTGGAGCAAGGATGAGATTCTCACCCACGCGGCGGCGCGCGGCGACTGGCACCTGATCCTTTGGGGTATGGGGGTGGCCACCGCCGGGCTGACCGTGTTCTATATGTTCCGTATGTGGTATCTGGCCTTTTATGGTCGTTCCCGCGTGGACAAGGATGCCGAGGCTCATCTCCATGAGGCGCCGGCGGTGATGCTGGCTCCCATGTGGGTGCTGGCGTTCCTCTCCGTGGTGGGCGGATTCATCCAGCTCCCGGGCTTTGGCCACTTCCACGACTGGCTCAATCCCGTGTTCAACCGCTACCTGGTGAGCGTGAACAACGCGGAGGTTGATTACAATTGGTGGAGCTTCGGCCTATTGATGGTGCTGATCGTCATTGCCTTTGTCGGCGCCCGTGACCTGTACATGCAGGGCCCGCGGCCAAAGCTTAAAGGCGGGGCGGCGGCGGTTCAGCGATTCCTGCTGGAGAAATGGTATTTCGATTACCTGTATAACCTGCTGGTGGAGTTGCCTACCTATGCCCTGGCCAAGTTCTCCTGGCACGGCCTCGACCGCACCCTGATTGACGGGGTGGTGAACGGCGCCACGCGCTCCGTGGAAGGGGCCAGCGTCGACATTGGCCCGGTGGAGTCCGGCTATGTCCGCACCTATGCGATTACGCTCTTCGTGGGCGTGTTGGTGCTGGTCGTGATAGCCGTGGCGCAGCGGTAGGAAGGGGAAAGAGAATGCTGCAAATCGAGCTCCTCGCCCCCTTCGCGGTGGCCATTGCCGTGCTCCTGCTGGGGAGTACGCACCGGGCCGCGGTGATTATCGCCCTGTGCGGATCGCTGTTTTCCCTGGGCTTTACCATCGCCCTCTTTTACCGATACGGTGGGCAGCCGTTGGAGAGTGGAGCCTGGGATGTCACCGCTCCCTGGATTAGCGCCCTCCATGTGAACTTCCATCTGGCGGTGGACGGGATGAGTATGCTCTTCCTCCTCCTTACCGCCATTCTCACCCCTATCTCCGTGCTGGTGGCGGCTACCACCCAGCGGGATCGCTCCAGTGCGTATCTCAGCATGCTGCTGTTTTTGCAGGGGGCGCTGGTCGGGGTCTTCATGTCGATCGATCTGGTGCTGTTCTACTTTTTCTGGGAGGCGGTGCTGATCCCGGCCTACTTCATGATCGGCATCTGGGGCGGCGAGCGGCGTATTTATGCCGCCTTGAAGTATGTGCTCTATACGATGGTCGGCAGCCTTTTGATGCTGGTCGGCATCCTGCTGCTGTTCGCGCTGAGCTCGCCCCATAGCTTCGACCTGCTGGACCTGATGCGCCATCCCCTCTCGCCCGACGTGCAGCGGCCGGTGTTCCTGGCCTTCGCGCTTGCCTTCGGGATCAAGGCGGCGGTGTTTCCCTTCCATAGCTGGGTGCCGGATGTCTATACCGAATCCTCCCCCTCGACGGCGATCATCTTCTCCGGCGTGCTGAGTAAGATGGGTATCTACGGCTTTCTGCGCTTCTGCCTGCCCCTCTTCCCCGACGCCTCGCGCTACTTCGCGCCACTGATCCTGGTGCTGGCGGCGATCGGGATTATCTACGGGGCCTTGCTCGCCCTTGACCAGCGCGATATTAAGCGGCTGGTTGCCTGCAGCAGTATTCCCCATCTCGGCTTCATCACCCTCGGCATCTTCAGCCTGCGCATCCAGGGCGTGGAAGGGGCGACGCTCCAGGCCGTCAACCATGGGATCACCATCGCCGCCCTCTTCGCCATGGTGGCGACCATTACCACCAAATGGGGCACATCGGATCTGGAGCAATTGAGCGGCCTGGCGGCCAAAGCGCCGATCGTGGCGGCGATTTTCCTGGTGATCACCCTGTCGGCCCTGGGGCTTCCCGGCCTGAACGGTTTTGCCGGCGAGTTCCTGATCCTGGTCGGCGCCTTCCAGGCTAACGCGGCGGACGCGGTAGTGGGCACTATCGGGGTGGTCCTGGCCTCGGCGTACATGCTCCGGCTCTTCCAGGGAGCCACCCACGGTCCCCTTGGTCCCGCCGGCAAGGCGGCCCTTGATCCACTGCCGCCCGGCACCGTGGCCTCGTGGTGGGATCAGTTGTCGCCGCTCCAGTATGCCTCGGTGTTGCCGCTGGTGGCGCTGATGGTCTGGATCGGGGTGGCGCCGGGCGGCTGGCTGGACCCGAGTTTAAGTTATGCCCAATCGGTTATCAAGCTGCTCGGAGGGCATCCGTGATCGTCGACTTCACGGTCATTTTGCCGGAACTGATCGTCGCCCTGAGCGCGATCGTGGTCATTCTCGCCGACCTCTATTTGCCGCGCTCGCAGCGGCGGGCGCTCGCGTACCTGAGCCTGCTCGGCCTGGTGGTCGCCCTTATCTTCGTCGTCTTTATGCACGACGACCACAAGAGCGGCTTTTACGGCAGCGTGGTGCTTGATGGCTTCACCCTGTTTACCAGCGCCATCTTCCTCGTGGTGGGGATACAGACCGTTCTGCTGTCAATCGACTACGTGGAGCAGGAACATATCAATTTGGGCGAATACTACGTACTGGTGCTGGGGACGATCAGCGGCATGATGCTGATGGCCGCCGCCAACAGCCTGATCGTGATCTTTCTGGCGCTTGAGCTTTTCTCCATCTGTCTCTATGTGCTGGCCGGCTTCGAGCGTACCCGCGACAAGTCACAGGAGGCGGCGCTGAAGTACTTTCTCCTCAGCGCCTTTGCCTCGGCGTTTTTGCTGTATGGGATGGCGCTCACCTATGGGGAGACCGGTTCCACCTCGCTACCGGCGATCGCTTCGTTCCTCAAGGGCCATTCCGGGGGAACGGATCCGATCCTCTTCGCCGGGCTGGCCTTGATGATGGTGGGCTTCGCCTTCAAAATGTCGGCGGCGCCTTTCCACACCTGGACACCCGACGTATATGAGGGATCGCCGACGCCGATCACCGCCATGATGTCCGTGGGTACCAAGCTGGCCGCCTTCGCCGCCTTCGTGCGCCTGTTCGTGGTGGCGCTCCCGGCGCTACACGCGCACTGGGTGGCGCTGGTATGGATGCTGGCGATGATTACCATGGCGCTGGGGAATCTTGCCGCCGTGGTGCAGACCAATGTCAAGCGCATGCTGGCCTATTCCAGCATCGCCCACGCCGGTTATCTGCTTATCGCGGTGTTTACCGCCCGCGCCGACGGCAGTTCGGGCGACGGAGTGCCCAGCTTACTCTTCTATTTCCTGATCTACGCCTTCATGAACATGGGGGCCTTCGGCGTGGTCGCCGCCCTCGGTCGGGCAGGCGAGGAAAACACCCGCCTGGAGCACTTTTCCGGGCTGGCCACGCGCAAGCCGTGGCTGGCGGCGGTCATGGCCCTGTTTCTCTTCTCGCTCGCCAGCTTCCCTCCCACCGCCGGCTTCTGGGCCAAGTTCTACGTTTTCCAATCGGCGCTGCAAGCGGGGCATGGCGAACTGGCGGTCGTGGGCGTGCTCGGGAGCTTGGTCTCGGTCTACTATTATCTGCGGGTGATCTTCTATATGTACTTCCGCCCATCCGGGCCGGCCGCGCGGCCCTTCACGGTTCCCGGCGCGCTCTGGACGGCGCTCATCATCTCCGCCGGCGGTCTGCTGATCTTCGGTCTGTGGCCATCGGGCGTCCTCACTTTGGCGCAAGACGCATTGCTGTTACACTGAAAGCGAGGTTCCTACCGGCCCCAAGGACCTGGCGGCGGATTCACCCATTTGGGTGATGGAAGAGTCATGCTCGATCCGTACAATGTATGTAATGGAAAGAGGCCTCTGGTCGGTTAGGAGTAGTTGCCATGATCCCTACATTGCTCGCCGGACTGATCGGAGCCATTATCGTGATCCGCTCCAGGCCCAAGGCAGTCTTCGCGCCGGCCCGTGTACGTCCTCGGGACTCAGGGGTTCGCCGCCGCCGGTAAGCACTCGGT
>JANWHO010000348.1 GCA_025450375.1 Chloroflexota bacterium | reverse complement strand
GGCCACTCCAACATGTATTTCCCCCTGCTCATCCCCGAGAGTTTCCTGGCTAAGGAGGCGGAGCACGTCGAGGGCTTCGCTCCGGAGGTGGCCTGGGTCACGAACGCAGGCGGGAGCGACCTGGAGGAGCGGTTGGCGATCCGCCCAACCTCGGAGACCATTATCTGTTCTACCTACAAGAACTATATCCAATCGTGGCGCGATCTGCCGGTCCTGATTAACCAGTGGGCCAACGTGGTGCGCTGGGAAATGCGTACCCGCTTCTTCCTCCGCACCACCGAGTTCCTCTGGCAGGAGGGTCATACTTTCCATGCCACGGCCGAGGAAGCGGCCGAGGAGACCGATAAAATGCTCGGCGTCTACCAGACGCTGGCCGAGGATTGGCTGGCGATCCCGGTGATCCCAGGGCGGAAAACCGAGAGCGAGAAGTTCCCCGGCGCCGACGACACGATTTCCATCGAGGCCATGATGTCGGACGGGCGAGCCTTGCAGTCCGGTACCTCGCACAATCTGGGCCAGAACTTTACCCGCGCCTATGGGATCGAGTTCCAGACCCGCGAGCAGGGGGTGCGCCAGAACCCGTATCAGACGAGCTGGGGTTTGTCGACGCGGATCATTGGGGCGATCATCATGACCCACGGCGATGAGTCGGGACTGGTGTTGCCGCCTCGAGTAGCGCCAATCCAGTTGGTCATCGTGCCCATTGCCCGGAAGGCCGAGGAGCGGGCGCGCGTGCTGGCGGCGGTGGACGAGATTACGGCGACGTTGCAAGGCAAGGTGCGGTTCAAGGTGGACGCGCGCGAGGAACTGACCCCCGGCTTCAAGTACAACGAGTGGGAATTGAAAGGGGTGCCGCTCCGTCTGGAGATCGGCCCCCGTGACCTTGACGCCGGCCAGGTGGTGCTGGCGCGTCGAGATACGCGGACCAAGGAGGCGGCGCCCATTGCCTCGCTGGTAGAGGCGGTACCCGCGCTGCTGGCGGAGATCCAACAGAGCCTCTTCGACCGCGCCCTGGCCCTTCGCCGGGAACTTACGATCCGGGTCGATGACTATGCGACCTTTACGCGGGAGATTGAAAGTCGGAACGTGTTTCTGGAGGCGCGCCACTGCGGCGAGCAAGAGTGCGAGGCCATCATCAAGGCGGAGACCAAGGCGACGGTCCGCTGCGTCCCCTTCGCCGGGCCGGCCGAGGAAGGGGTCTGCGTCCGCTGCGGGAAGCCGGGGATTGGGAAGCGGGTGATTTTCGCCAAGGCGTATTAGGACGCCCAAGGAGCACATGACTCCACTGAGTTGGGGTCACACGCCCCTTGGACGAAAGCCGAGATAATTCCTTCTTCAACTTCGGTGTCTACCTCATCATCGTCTGGCCCGACGCCGGGAAAGGTATGGCTACCCAGGTAGGCGCGAAGATCCTCCGGGTCTGGTAGTACCCGGCACTCGAACGCATCCTCGGCGGCCATGTCTTCTACTCGCTCTCTTGCAGGAAGGCGCCGTTCACCCAGAGGTAGGACAGGCGGGGATCGGTGAAGGCAAGATTGATCGCCTCGATCATCTCATCCTTCACCTGAGTTATGTCACCAACCTCCTCATCCGATTCCAGGGCGCCTCGGCGGTTGGAAAGCTGTTGGCTGACCACGTTCATCACGTCCACCAAGAGGCGCCCACGCAGTTCCAGTTCATCAAGAAGCGGCTCCGCGCTCTCTTGCTCCTCCTCGCCGTCTCCTTCGTCGCCATTCGCGTCACCGCCCTCCTCGTTGGTGGTATCTTCCTCTTCAGCATCTTCCTCGATGGTTTCGATGTGGTGGCTGCCAAAGATCGTGGTGCGTTCCACCACCGGGCGGCGCGCGTTCTCCTCGCGGTTCTCCACTCGCATCCACAGATCCACGGCGGCGCCCAGGCGCAGAGGATCGGGGATCAGGGCAAGACCCATGGGGCCTTCGTCGGCCCAGACGCCCTCGATCCCCTGGTCGGTGCAGAGCTCGTTGAAGGAATCCCATACCATGGCCTCGACTGCTTCATCGGAAAACATGCTCAACTCCTCAATTATGGCCGGGATAAACCCTCAGGGAAGCGTAGCGAAGCACACCCCCGCGACGCAAGCCCGCGCGGCGCGCTTGACGCTCTGGGCTCAGTTCCGCTATCACCCATCACAAGACCTCGATAGCCGCGTGATCACCATGATGGCGGAGCATCGGCACACTTTCCTTGCCCGCGTCCTCTCCGCGGCGCGGATAATAGTAGAGCGCGGATTCGCCGCCGAGCGCCCCGTGGCATTATCGTGACCGATTAGCGAAGGAGGTGATCGGTAAGCACCCTGTCGAATCCGCCCATCGCCAACTACGCAGCGATCACGGCATCATTGAGTCGATTCATCGTGATCCTTGGAGGACGAAAGTGAAACTATTTCCCGGCACACGGATGTTTATCGGCATCGCGAGCCTTCTGGCCATGGCCCTGGCGGGGGCGCCGGGCGCCGGCGCTCATCAGGCTCGGGCCGGCACCATTACCCTGGGCTTTTATGCCCCACTGAGCGGATCCTATGCCTCCGCCGGCCAGGACATGCTCAACGCCATGAAGCTCGCGGTAGCCGCCGCGAACAAATCGGGCGGAGCGATGGGGGAGAAGGTGGCCACTGACGCGCAGGATTCTCCCTGCAATCCGCAGGTCGCCGTACAGGCGGCCCAGAAGCTGGTAGCGGACGGCGTGGTGGCGGTGATTGGCCCCTATTGCTCCGGCGACGCCCTGCCCGCCAGCGTGATTTTCCATCGGACAGGGCTTCCGATGATTACCTCGGCCGCGACCAATCCAAAGCTGACCGACCAGGGTTTCAATGACATATTCCGCACGATCGGTCGAGATGACGAGCAGGGCTTGTTCGCGGCAAACTTCATGAACAAGATGCACTACAAGACAGTTGCTTTGATCCACGACAACACGGTGTATGCCAAGGGCGTGGCCACCCAGACCGAGGCAGCGTTGAAAGCGCACTACCCCGGCATCAAGGTGGTCTTTTTTGACGCGATCAGTCCCGGAAGTCACGACTTCAGCTCGATCCTCACCAACATCCGCTCACGCAAGCCGGACGTCACCTACTTCACCGGCTATTACTCGGATGGCGGCTTGCTGCTCAAGCAGTTCGAGCAATTGGGCGTGGCGGGGCAGTTCATGGCGGCGGACGCCAACAATGATCCGACCTTCATCAAGCTGGCCGGGAAATACGCCGAAAAGGCCCTGATCACCACGGCGCCCATTCCCCAATTGGTGTCGTCGTCGGCCGGTTTCGTCAAGCAATACACGGCTACCTATCATCAGGGACCAGGCGCCTACTCGGCCTATACTTACGATGCCACCATGCTGGCCCTGCACGCGATCACCGTGGCCAAGTCTACCTCCGCCTCGGCGATCAACAAGGTGCTGCTCCAAACCAAGAATTTCATGGGGATTACCGGCCCGATCACCCTCAATAGCAAGGGTGACCGGGTGCAGCTCCAGTACATCATAGTCACGGTGCGGAACGGGCAGTTCGTAGCGGCGAAGATGTAGGCAACCCGAGGAGGAACGGGGCGTGCCGCCCCGTTCCTCCTCGAACCGAAAGGCGCCATGAACACCTTTCTCCAGCAGTTGGTGAATGGGCTCACCGTGGGATCGTTCTATGCCCTGGTGGCCCTCGGGTATACCATGGTCTATGGGGTCATTCGCCTGATCAACTTCGCCCATGGTGATCTCTACATGGTGGGATCCTTTGTTGGATTTACCCTGCTGACCGCCTTCGGAGGGATGGCCCAGCATCTCAGCGGGGCGCTGCTGATCCCGCTTGCCTTCCTGGTACCGATGGGGACGGTAGGCATCCTTGGGGTAATTCTGGAGCGCGTGGCCTATCGTCCCCTCCGGCGCGCTCCCCGTCTGTCGCCCTTGATCACGGCGATTGGCCTGTCCCTAGCCCTGGAGGAAGGGGCCAAGCTGGGCTGGGGCGCCTCGTTCCAGGTGTATCCCTCCATTTTCCCAAGCACCATTTGGCGGCCGGGCGGAGTGACGATCAGCGCCATGCAGGTGCTCATTCTCCCGGTGACCGTGGGCCTGATGCTCGTGCTGTATCTCTTCGTACAGCGCACGATGGCCGGGAAGGCGATGCGCGCGGTGGCGATCGATCAGGACGCGGCGCAATTGATGGGGATCGATGTCGATGCCCTGATCGGGCTCACCTTTTTGATTGGGGCCATGCTGGCGGCCGCCGCAGGGGTGATGGCGGGCGGCTTCTATAGCGAGATCGACTTCAACATGGGCTTTCTAATCGGCCTGAAGGCATTCACGGCGGCGGTGCTGGGCGGAATCGGCAACATCCCCGGCGCCATGCTGGGCGGCTACGTGCTGGCCATGCTGGAGGCGTTTTTCTCCGGCTATATTTCCTCCCAATGGTCCGATGTCTTCGCTTTCAGTGTCCTGATTCTCGTGTTGGTGTTCCGCCCAACCGGTATTCTGGGCGAGCACGTGGTCGAGAAGGTGTGATGACCCTGCTCCATCAATTGCTCGGCGCGCGGCGCCGCTTTTTGGACCGCACCCCCGCCTGGACGCGGCCCGCCGGCGGTACGGGCCTCCTGGTGGCGATGCTCGTGGTCCCCCTTTGGCTGAACAACTATCATCTCACCGTCCTGACCAATGTCTGCGTCTATGCCATGCTGGGCCTTGGCCTGAACATCGTGGTGGGCTACGCCGGGCTCCTCGATCTGGGGTACGCGGCATTTTTCGCGATCGGCGCCTATACCACCGCCTACCTGATGACCACCTATAATCTGCCCTTCTGGCTCATGCTACCCACCGGCGCTGTCCTGGCCGGGCTATTCGGAGTGCTGATCGGAGCCCCTACCTTACGCCTGCGCAGCGACTACCTGGCGATCGTCACTCTCGGGTTCGGCGAGATCACCCGCATCTCGGCCACCAATCTCGACGTTACCGGCGGCCCGAACGGGCTCTATGGGGTGCCGCAACCTGCGATCGGCAGTTTTACCTTTAGCCTCCCGATTCACTACTACTACCTCATCCTGGCCCTGCTCCTGATCACCCTCTTCTGCGTCTCCCGCCTGGAACGGTCGCGGATCGGGCGAGCCTGGGCCTATATCCGGGAGGATGAACTGGCGGCCGCCGCCATGGGGATCAACCCGACCCGGATCAAGCTGCTTGCCTACGCGCTGGGGGCGGTGTGGGCCGGGATCGCCGGCTGCTTCCTGGCGGTCCAGCTCACCGCCGTCTCACCTGAGAGCTTCACCTTCAACCAGTCCGTGCAGATCTTGATCATCGTGGTCCTGGGCGGCCTTGGCAGCATTCCCGGTGTCCTCCTGGGTGCGGCGGTGGTAGTGATCACCCCCGAGATCCTGCGAAGCTTGCCCGCCAATCTAATCGACGCGCGTCTTCTCTTCTTCGCCATCGTGCTGATTGGCCTGATGATTTTCCGGCCCCAGGGATTGTGGCCCAGTCGCCGGCGTGGTCGGAGGATCGGCGGGGCGCGGCCCGAGCCGGTGATGATCTGGGCAGCCGATGGTGAATCGCCAGGGGCGGAATAGGAGGGCAGGATGGCGGTTCTCCTCGAGGTACGCGAGATGACCCACGCATTCGGCGGCCTCACCGCGGTCGATAGACTGAGTCTGAAGGTGGAAGCAGGATCGATCAGTTCACTAATTGGACCCAATGGGGCGGGGAAAACCACCGTGTTCAACTGCATCACCGGGATCTATCGGCCCCGGCGCGGCTCCATCCTGTTCCAAGGAAAGGAGTTGCGGGGCTTACGGCCCTACCGGATCGCCCAGCTTGGCCTGGTGCGCACCTTCCAGAGCATCCGCCTGTTTCCCAACATGACCGTCATGGACAACGTATTGGCCGGAAGGCACTGCCGCACCCGGACCGGCGTGCTGGGGGCGATCACCCGGTTGCCGCGGGAGCGGCGCGAGGAGCGCGAGAACGTGGTCCTGGCCGAGAGCCTCCTCGCCTTCGTGGAACTGGGCCGGGGTTCGGAATGGCAGGCGTCGGCCCTTTCGTATGGGGACCAGCGCCGCCTGGAGATCGCCCGCGCCCTGGCCACCGAGCCGGCCCTTCTGGTGCTGGACGAGCCGGCCGCCGGGATGAACCCGGTGGAGAAGGAGCGCCTGGCCGCCCTGGTCTACCGCATCCGCGAGCGCGGGGTGTCCGTGCTGCTGATCGAGCACGATATGAGGCTGGTGATGCGGGTATCGGACCACATCACCGTGCTCAACTATGGGAAGAAGATTGCCGAGGGGCCGCCGGAGATGATCCGGAATGATCCAGCGGTGATCGAGGCATATCTGGGAACGGACGACGAGTGAGCCTGCTCAGCCTGTCCGGCCTCGACGTGCGCTACGGGGCCATTCACGCCGTGCGGGGGATCTCCTTGCATGTCGAACAGGGCGAGGTAGTGGCGATTCTCGGCAGCAATGGAGCGGGAAAAACGACTACTCTCCGGGCCATCGCGGGGTTGCTCCGCCCCACCGCCGGGGAGATCCAGTTCAATGGCCTCTCGCTCCGGAGCGTGCGGGCCCACGCGGTGGCTGGGAAGGGTCTGGCGCTCTGCCCGGAGGGGCGGCGGGTGTTCTCCAGCATGACCGTGGAGGAGAACCTGGACCTCGGAGCCTATACCCATCGGGGCCGGCGCCTGGCCGCCGTCCTGCGCGAGGGGAAGGCCCGCGCCTTCCGCCTGTTCCCCATCCTGGAGTCTCGGCGCGGCCAACTCGCCGGCACGTTGAGCGGGGGGGAGCAGCAGATGCTGGCGATCGGGCGGTCACTGATGGCGCGGCCGATCTTGCTGGCCCTGGACGAGCCGTCGATGGGGTTGGCGCCCATCGTGGTAAAGACTATCTTCCGCACCCTGCGCGAGATTGCCGCCGAGGGCACCACGGTGCTGCTGGTCGAGCAGAACGCGCGGGCCGCGCTCCGTCTGGCCTCGCGCGCCTACGTCCTGGAGACCGGGGCGATCACCGCCGAGGG
>JANWHO010000347.1 GCA_025450375.1 Chloroflexota bacterium | reverse complement strand
TCATACAGCAATATCCGCGCGGCGGAGTAGTTCAGGAGCGGATCACGCTCCAGAAACAGCCGCGCGCGTTGCCTCATGGCACTTGAAGAACTGGGGGCGGGAATCAGGGCGGTGCTCATCGATTCGCCTTTCGATCAGGTCACGCTCTCTTGGTCAGTCCCCGGCACCGCTCGCCGGCCGCGAACAGTGGGTCGTACTCCTATGGTACGCCAACCGGCGAGCATGTGCCGTCTCCCACCGAACCAACTTTGTCGTCGAATATTCGAATCGGCGCCTTGACAGGCACGCTTTCTGAGCGTATAGTCAGATAGGATCGTGGTACTCCAACGGGAGGCGACGATTTCAAGGTCTCCTCGTTAGGTGAGGCGGCCGCGTACATACAGGCTACTGAGGGGAAACGTCGAGAGACGCCAACACCTCAGACCAGGTCTCCCCGGCCTAAGGGGTGACTCAAAGTGGCTGGGCCTTCGGGCCCTACGGTACGCGGTGCTAAAGCTCAACGTGGGGTGAGGCTTCTTCGGGGTGTGTGGCCGCGGTCACCCGCTCTTTGCTCCCTCCCCACCCGGGCTCTCGCACCGTGTGTACGCGGCTTGCCGGAGTGAAGGGAGGTGAATGGTCGTCTATGGACGGTGCTAGTTGTAGCTCTCGGCTCCTGACCGTCGGGTCTGTCGCGATCGTTCGCCTATTCGCTCGTCCGCGGGGCCGCTAACCGGCCTCGTTCGAGTTCGCCGATTCGATCCGCGCTCAGGGGCCTGCTGTCGGTCATAGATTGACCCACGGCCCGAGCGGTCCAGTTCCTGTCCGTTTCAGGTTATCCACGTCATGCCGCGCCGCGCCGTGCGCGGTCCAGCCGGTATGTCTCATGTTCACACTGCGAGAAAGGTCTATGCGTTCCCACGGTAACCGAAAGGCGCCCGCCAAGCCTCCCAGTCCGCGCGCGCGGGCTGCCAAACTCAGCGGTCGCCAGTCCACCTGGCCTGTTCACCCGGTACGCGCGCTCTCTCCGAACCCCTGACCCGTCGGGGGTGACCTCCTGAGCGTGCCTGCCACACGCTCATAACGGAGGTTCTCCGATGATCAACAATCTGCGCATCACTCCGCCCGTCACTGGCGTGTTGCCGCGCCGCGACGCGGTGCTCGACGACGCCCATCGCGGCGACATCGTCGGCGCCCTGGGCACCGTGCGCCTGCATGATACCGCGCCCCGGCGCACCTGGAAGACCCGCCTGCTCACCCTGCTGGCGATCATGGGCCCCGGCCTGATCGTGATGGTCGGCGACAACGATGCCGGGGGCGTGGCCACCTATGCCCAGGCCGGCCAGAACTATGGGACCAGCCTGCTCTGGGTGCTGCTGCTGCTCATTCCCGTGCTGATTGTCAACCAGGAGATGGTGGTCCGCCTCGGGCTGGTTACCGGGGTCGGCCATGCCCGCCTGATCATTGAGCGCTTCGGCAAGTTCTGGGGCGCCTTTTCGGTCGGGGACCTGTTCCTGCTCAACTTCCTGACCATCGTCACCGAGTTCATCGGTATCAGCCTGGCCATGGGCTACTTCGGTGTCAGCCCGTATCTTTCGGTGCCGGCCACCGCCGCCTTCCTGATCGGCTCTACGGTCACCGGCAGCTTCCGGCGCTGGGAGCGGTTCATGTATCTGCTCATCGCCGCCAACTTCCTGGCCATTCCGCTGGCCTTCATGGCCCATCCGCATGCCGGTCCCATCCTGCATGACACGCTGGTACCCGGCGTCCAGGGCGGCCTCAATGCCAGCGCCCTGCTGCTGATCATCGCCCTGGTAGGAACCACCGTGGCTCCCTGGCAACTCTTTTTCCAGCAGTCGAATGTGATCGACAAGCGGCTCACTCCCCGCTGGATGGCCTACGAGCGGGCCGACACCGTGATCGGCTCGGTGGTAGTGATTGTGGGCGCCGCGGCACTGATCATCGTCACGGCCTTCGCCTTCAAGGGCACCGTGCTGGTCGGACAGTTCGCCGACGCGGGCACGACCGCCACTGGGCTCGCCCATCGCCTCAGCCCGCTGGCTGGGGCCGCTTTCGCCATCGTGTTGCTCAACGCCTCGCTGATCGGGGCGGCGGCGGTAACCCTCTCCACCACCTACGCCTTCGGCGATGTCTTCGGGATGAAGCACTCTCTGCATCGCTCCTGGATGGATGCGCGCGGCTTCTACGGCATCTACGCCGGGCTGGTGGTGCTGGCGGGGGGCATCGTGCTGATCCCCAAGGCGCCGCTGGGGCTGATGACCACCGCGGTGCAGGCGTTGGCCGGCATTCTGCTGCCCAGCGCCACGGTGTTCCTGCTGCTGCTGTGCAACGACAAGGCGGTGCTTGGTCCGTGGGTGAACCGCGCCTGGGTGAATATCCTGGCCAGCGTGATCGTGGGCACGTTGGTCGAACTCTCACTCATCTTGGCGACGGCGACGCTGTTCCCAAACGTCGATGTGACGCGGGTGCTGGTGGCGCTTTCCGGCGTCCTGGCGGCCGGCTTGCTGATCACCGGCGCTGTTTCGCTCCGGCGGCGCCGGAGCGGCCAGACAGGCGCCGAGCCGGAGGTGGAGAAGCTCGGTTGGCGGATGCCGCCCCTGGCCGAACTGCCCCGTCCGGTATGGTCCACGACGACCCGGATTGGGATGATCACTCTGCGCGGCTACCTGCTTATCGCCGTGCTGCTGATGGTGGTCAAGGTGGTACAGTTGGCTACTGGGCACTGACTCGCTAACCGGCTCCGGTTGTTCCAGTTCAGCGAGGGCTTTTTCTTTGGCTCCATCGGTAGCATTGTTCCTACGATGCGGAACGGGTACTCTATGAGCGAGTAATCAGATACAAGGGAGCACGGTCATTCTTCAGGATACCGCGGTAATCCCGATCGATCCGGAAGCCCTCGCCGCGGCGCTCGCCGCGATGCCGGCGGAGAGTCTGCTCAGCGTCGTGGTCCAGACCTTCGACGCGCTGGCCGATCCCACACGGGCCCGTATCGTCTTTGCCTTGAGTGCGGGGGAGTTGTGCGTACGCGATCTGGCGCTGGCGGTGGGGGTCTCGGAGTCGGCGGTCTCCCACCAGATGCGTCTGCTGCGGGACCGGCATCTCGTCCGCTCACGGCGCGATGGCACCACGATCTACTATACGGTGGATGGCCATCATCTCTCGGTTCTGCTGCGCGAGGCGGATTACCACGCGGACCATGTGCATCAGGATCTACCCGATCACTCCTATCCCCGAGCCGACCCTGGCGCGTGACCCACGCGCGGTCCAGCATGGCTTGGGGTGATACTCTCGTCGATCGTGATACTCATGAACGCGGCGCGACTGGTCGGTTCCAAAAAATGCAACCAGACAACCACTAACTGGTTAGCCCGAGGATAGAGACATGCGGCATCGACACGATGGCGCGGAGGATCCGGCATCGATGCATGG
Source organism: Chloroflexota bacterium (assembly GCA_025450375.1). The sequence continues at coordinate 8,498 of JANWHO010000347.1, read as the reverse complement.
CGGTCATGCCCATGAGGAAGACCACGATCATGACCATGATCACGGGCATGATCATCAACAGGCTCATGGAAGCAGGCTGGGCTGGCTGAAGGAGGCCATCCCATTCTTCCATGGCCACGGCCACGGGGAAACCAATGTCGACGATGCGCTGGAGGAGAGTGAACGCGGCCTCTGGGCGCTCAAGGTCTCCTTGGCGGGCTTGGGCCTCACCGCCGCGTTCCAGCTTGTGATCGTGCTAATCAGCGGCAGTGTCGGTCTGCTCGCCGACACCATCCACAACGCCTCCGACGCGCTCACCGCCATCCCCCTGGGGATCGCCTTCGTGCTGGGCAAGCGCCCGCCCACCCGCCGCTACACCTACGGCTATGGCCGGGCCGAGGACGTGGCGGGCGTGGTCATCGTGGCCATGATCTTTCTCTCCGCCTTGGTCGCGGCCTATGAGAGCGTGCAAAAGCTCGCGCATCCACAACCCCTCCACTATCTGGGCTGGGTCATGGGGGCGGCGGTGGTCGGCTTCGTGGGCAACGAAGCCGTGGCCGCCTTCCGCATTCGCGTGGGCCGGGAGATCGGCTCGGCGGCGCTGATCGCCGATGGCCAACACGCACGCGTCGACGGGCTGACCTCGCTCGCGGTCCTGGTCGGGGCGCTCGGTGTCTGGGCCGGGCTCTCCCTGGCCGACCCTCTGGTGGGGCTGTTCATTACCTTGGCTATCCTGTTTATCGTGAAGGACACGGCGTTGACGATGTGGCGGCGCCTGATGGACGCCATCGAGCCGGGGGTGGTGGACGGGATCGAGCGCGTGGCGGGGACCGTGCCGGGCGCGGAAGGCGTCCACGATGTCCGGGTGCGTTGGCTGGGCCACAAGCTGCAAGCCGAGTTGCATGTCACGGTGGATGAGGAGCTGCCGACGCGGGAAAGCCACCGTATCCTGGAGGAGGTCCGCCACGCCCTCTTCCATGCCCAGCCGCGCCTGGCGGTGATCAACGTACACGCGGATCCGTGCGGTCACGGGGGCGCCGATCCGCACTCCCCGACCGCTCATCACGCCCAGCCGCCTCATCCATTGGGCGTGGGAGACGAGGCGTACCAGCACAGCGGAAGGGATCCGCGTGATCATTGACCCGCCCGCGGGTGCCATCGTGGCCATCACCGCCCATCCCGACGATATCGAGAGCTGGTGTGCCGGTACCCTCGCCCGCGCCATCGATGCCGGCTCGACGGTGCGCCTGCTCCTCGTTACCTCCGGGGACAAAGGAGCGAACGATCCGGCTAGCATGGCCCCGGAGGTGGCGTATCGGCGCGAGCGTGAAGCCCTGGAGGCCGCCAAACTCCTCGGGATCGCCGAGGTGGGCTTCCTCCGCTATCCGGACGGCGAGGTTGAGGATACGCGGGAACTGCGCGGGACGCTGGTCGCTCACATCCGGCGTTGGCGCCCGGCGGTGCTGTTCACGCACGATCCCGAGCACCCATATCCCCCGTATCTCTCGCATCGTGACCACCGGATCGTAGGCCGCGTCGTGCTGGATGCCGCCTATCCACTGGCGCGCGACCACCTGAGCTTCCCCGAGCAGATCGCCGACGGGATGAAGCCGCACGCGGTGGGGAAGATTTGGTTGTTCTCCAGTGCCCGCCCGACCGCCTATGTCGATATTGCCGCCGGTTTCGAGCGGAAGATCGCGGCCCGCCTGGCCCATGAGAGTCAGACGCGCGATCGCGAGGCGCTCCGACAGGGCTGGCATGAGCGAGCGGCAGGGATTGGGGCGGAGGTGGGCCTTGGCCTGGCGGAAGCCTTCGTGGTGCTCCGCCTCGACTAGCTTGGCTGGAGTGCTCATACCCACGATGGAGGCGGTGGCAAACCGGGCGGTGCGCCGACGCCGGATCAAACCCTGGAGTATCACTCCCGGACGAAGGACGCGCGAAACGACTTGCGCCGCTAAACAGAGGGTGCTGTCAATGAGAAACGGTCCGGAGCCGGCTGCTAGCGGTGGCGGAAGATGGTGTAGCCGCCGATATGGGCCTGGGGGCGCAATTGGGCATGGATCTGGAGCCAGACGAAGGCCCGCTGGGGCGGCAGTCCACGCCATTGGGTGGCCAGGTTGCCCTCGTTGACTGCCACGATCAGGGTTGGAGCGCGGGCCGCGCGGGCCAGATCGGTGGAAGTGGCGGCGGAGAGATCGAGCAGGGTCCAGCGGCGCGCGGCTGGGTCTCCATAGTGGTAGAGCATCAGGGTGAGGCCGAAGGTAGCGATGGGTGCGCCGGGTAGCGCGTGACTTCGCAGCCAACCTACCGCCGCCAGGTCACCCGCCTTGCCATGGGTCAGCGCCTCTACGCCGCCGCGTGCCTCGGCTGCCAGGAGACTCAGGCTGCAGACGGCCCAGAGCACGGCGAGGATCGCGGCCCAGGGTCGCGCCCGGTTGGTCCATCTGGCGAACGCGGTGACCGTCGCGACGAAGCCGGTGGCCTCGAGGATGGCCAGCGGCGGCAGGTAAATCAGGGTGAAGCGGTCACTCTCGAAGGGGACACCGGCCAGGTAGAGGGCGGGGACCAGCCACCAGCAAAGAAGGAGCGCCAGGGCCGGCTTGGTGTGATCGGATGGGCGCCAACTGGCGAGCGCGGCGATCCCCAGCGGCAGGAAGGGTGCGAGGGGAAACGGCAGGGATTGCGGCGAGAGGAGTGGACGGAGCAGGTAGAACGCGCCCACGCTCATTGTGTAGTGCTGGCTGCCATCGACCGTGGCGAAGCGGGCCTGCCAGAAGTGGGACGGACTCCAGCCGGTCAGCCACTGGTGGTGGAGGACGGGGTCGCTGTACTGGAGGCTGTAGAGGAGTTGGGGCATCCCGGCCAGTAGCACACCGAGGCCGGCCGGAAGCAGCCAGCGGCGTGGCTGCGGAATAGTCAGGAAGTAGGCGCCCATCGCCGACGCGAGAAGCGCATATTCCCAGCGGGTGGAGACGGCCAGGGCAAAGCAGACACCGGTGGCGAACGCTGGGAAGGCAGGGTGACGATAGGCTAGGGTACGCCCCAGACGATGCCGTTGCTCGAATGGTTTCGCCAACAGGATCAGGCGCGGGGAGAGTCTGGTACTAGGATTCTGAGTGGTCATGGGGCGCTGCTGATGTGCCCGGTACGGATCCGATGGTTCGGGGCGGGTCCAGAGCCAGACGGCGGTGGTGGCCCAGAACAGGGCCGGAGCATCGGACATGATCGTGGCCGATGCCTGGATCTGAAGACCAGCCAGAGCAATCGGCGCCGCCGCCAGGGCCGCCGTCGTGCTGGCCAGGATCCTACTAAACAGGCGATTGGCGATGCGCAGAGCGATGCCATAGACCAGTCCCACGGTGGCGACCCCGCAGATCAGGCTGATCGCCAGTGCCGCCGAGGGAGTGGCCTGGCCACGGAGCGCGAAGACCGCCGCAAGCAGAGCGGACTCGCCAAGAGGGAAGAAGAGCGGCAGCGGCTGATGCAGCCAGGGCCAGGAGTAGGTCAGCGCATGGTCGCGCCAGAGGGCGGCCCCGTGGTAGTAGTAGGCGAAGGCATCCTGGCCGTACAGCCCGTCGAAGTGGAGACTGACCAGCACCCAGAGGCGCATCGCCAGGGCCAGAGCCAGCACCACGAGCAGCAGCCCATATCGCACGGCTCCCGTGCTCCTTTCCTCCGGCTATGACGTGCCGCCGTGTCTTGCAGCCAGGGAAATACGAATGAGGTTACACCATACCGCCGTGGTTACTTCGGCAAGGGTCCAGACACAGGTTTTGAGCGCGCGAACAGCCCACGAACCCGCGATGACGCTACGCTTACCTCTATGACACACACTATCGCGGGCCTGTTTTCCGACCAGGCGGCCATCGAGCATGCGCGTGGCTCCCTCGCGGCCGCCGGCCTCACGCGCGTCGCGGCCTATACCAACGATGAGGGAGATCGGGATCCTCACGCGCCCCGGATGCTGCTCGTGGAGGCTAGGGGTCGCGAGACCGAAGCGCGCCGGATCCTCCGGAGCGCGGGGGCCCAGAGCCTGGTGGATTTCCCACCCCGCGGTCGTATCTCACCGTTGCCTCCTGTCGCCGCGCCGACAGCGCCGGAGTCCCCGCCCGAGGAACAACATCCCCATGGGGGTAACTGGCTGCGCGAGATCGTATTCGGGCTTAATGATGGCCTGGTTACGACCCTCGTGTTCATTGTCGCCGCCAGCGCGGTGGCCCAGACCCATGCCGCCCTCCTCCTGATCGCTCTCTCGGAGGTCACCGCCGGCGGAGTCTCGATGCTCCTGGGCGGCTATCTCGCGGCCCGCACCGAGCGCGATCTCCTCGCGCACCGCATCGCGACCGAGCGCCAGGAGATCGAACAGGAGCCGGAGGAGGAGCGGGCCGAGCTGCGCGCCATCTATCGCCGGAAGGGCATGACCGGCCTGCTCCTGGAGCATGTCGTGGCGCACCAAACGGCCGAGCACGATCGGTGGCTGCGGGCGCTGGTCCACGACGAGCTAGGCGTGGTTGAGGAGACCGAGAACTCGCCTCTCTGGCAGGGCGTGCAGATCGGTGTTTCGTTTGTCCTGGGCGGCTTGATCCCAACCCTTCCGGTGCTGTTGGCGCTCCCATCCCCGTGGCTGCAACTCGCCGCCTACGGCCTCACCGCGCTCACGGCCCTTGGGTTAGGCGCCCTCAAGACCCGATACAGCCTCAAAAGCCCACTGCGCAACGCGCTCGAATTTCTCGCCGTGGTCACGGCCGGCACCGCGGCCGGGGTGGTGATCGGCGCGGCGCTGCATGCCGTCTCATAGGCCGGTCATTCGCTCCAGCGCCTCGGGGTACCGCGCCCCGTGCACCGTGACCTGTGAGGCAGCGCGCTCGATCTCACGCAGATCGTCGGCCGTCAGTTCCACGGCAGCCGCCCCGATGTTCTCGTCCAGCCGCTCCAACTTTCGGGTGCCCGGGATGGGAACAATCCACGGCTTCTGGGCTAGCAGCCACGCGAGCGCAATCTGAGCCGGTGTTGCCTGCTTCCGTTCCGCGATCGTGCCGAGCAGATCGACCAACGCCTGATTGGCTTTCCGCGCCTCCGGCGTGAAGCGCGGGATGGTGCCGCGGATGTCGGACGGGTCGAACGTCGTGGTCTCGTCAATCTTCCCGGTGAGGAAGCCCTTCCCCAGCGGGCTGTATGGCACGAAGCCGATGCCAAGTTCCTCGAGCGTCGGGATGACCTCCTCTTCCGGCTTCCTCCACCACAGCGAGTATTCGCTCTGCACTGCCGTCACCGACTGGACCGCGTGGGCTCGACGAATCGTCCGCGCGCTGGCTTCCGACAGGCCGAAGTGCTTGACCTTGCCTGCCGCAATCAGGTCCTTTACCGCTCCGGCCACCTCTTCGATGGGCACGTTCGGGTCCACACGGTGCTGATAGAACAGATCGATAACCTCGACCTTGAGGCGCTTGAGCGAGGCATCGGCGACCTCCTTGATGTGCTCGGGCCTGCTGTTCAGGCCCGTCTGCTCCCCGTTGGGACCGAAGCCAAATCCGAACTTGGTGGCGATCACCACCTGATCGCTGAAGGGCGCGAGGGCTTCACCCACCAGGTCTTCATTCGTGAACGGGCCGTAGACTTCAGCGGTATCGAAGAAGGTGATGCCGCGGGCCACGGCCAACCGTATGAACGCGACCATCTCCTGCCTGTCTGGAAACGGACGGTAGGAATGGCTCATCCCCATGCAACCCAGGCCGATCTCCGAGACTTCCAGCTTGCCCTGGCCCAATGTGCGCTTTTGCATTGTTCCTCCAATGTATCCTCAGGCGGAGGTACTCCGCCCTTCCGGGCGGCACCGCCATGACCTCTCCACGAGGGGCAGCGCTCGTCCCTATCTACAACGAAACTCCAGAACGGGACGGTACCAACGCCGGCCGTCCATGCCGGTGATATCTTCAGTCTACGCGTCGTGCGGGTAGATAGGATGGACGTTACTCCAGAAGTCTTGTATTATCCTCCAGAGTTGCAATTGGGCCTCGGGAGTTGATTCACATGGTCGTCATGGAAACGGCGCACGAGCAAGCAGGGCTACGGTCTAGAGCAGGCCGGGAGGAGTTGGTTCAGCGCGTCGCGCACGCCAATCGTCAGGACGGTATCGTGGAGCCCATCCCTGGACTGCACCTGAACCGGGTGTCCCGGGCGAGCGAGCGGCTGCACGGCATTCTACTTCAGCCGCGATTACAAGAAGCACTTCGGGCACTCTCCGGCACGAGACGTGGAGCGGCTGCGGGCGAACCTCGGCGGGTAGCACGGCACGCGCGCATCTAGCACCTGCTATGATGCGCCCCAGTCGCTGCCCATACCGCGGATTACAATTTCGTACCTTACCGGAAGCCAGCCACATTCAAGTAAGCCCGTGTGTCAGGCCAGGGGAGCGACCGCGCCCAGGCGGTCAGATCCGCCGCCGGTATGGGGCGGCTCAGATAATACCCCTGGGCAAGGTCGCATCCCATGCCGCCCAGCCGCTCATAGGCGACCTGATCCTCTACCCCTTCCGCCACGACCACCAGGCCCAGGTTGTGGCCCAGGTCAATGATAGACCGGGTGATCGTGGCGGCATCGTCGGTACGTAGGCCCAGGATGAATGACTTGTCGATCTTGACCTCGTCCACCGGGAGCCGGTTGAGGTAGGCGAGCGAGGAATAGCCTGTCCCGAAGTCGTCAATGGAGAGTCGCACCCCCATCATGTGGAGACGGTGGAGCAGGCCGAGCGCGCGCGCCGGATCCGCCATCACGGCGCTCTCGGTGATCTCCAGTTCCAGGTCGTTCGGCGGCACCCCATGGGCCTGGAGCAAGTCGGAGACGGTTTCGATCAGGTGCTCGTCCTGAAGGAGGCGGGCTGACAGATTCACCGCGACCCGGATCTCCAGTCCCTCGTCCCGCCAGGCCCGGCACTGGCGGAGCGCCGTGGTGAGCACCCAGCGGCTGAGCGGGGCGATCAAGCCGGTATGCTCGGCCAGCGGAATGAACTGATCGGGAGGGAGGAGGCCACGATCCGGGTGCGGCCAGCGTACAAGCGCCTCCACTCCGTCGAGGCGGCCAGTCTTGAGGTCCACTTTTGGCTGATAGTGGAGGCAGAGGCGGTCCTGTTCGATCGCCTGGCGCAATTCACCGGTGAGGCCCAGCCGATCTGGACTATACTGATCCTGCTCGGTGGTGTAGAGTGCATAGCCGGTGGCGCCGCGCTTGGCGGTGTACATTGCCACATCGGCCCGGCGGAGCAAGGTGATGGCGTCTTGCCCATGGTCCGGCGCCAGGGTAATCCCGATGCTGGCCCCGAGCGTCATGCTGTAGCCTTCCAGGACAAATGGCTGGTCCAGGGCCCGCAGGATCGCCGAGGCGACCGTGATCGCCCCCGCAGCCGCGGTTGCAGGCAGCAGGATCGCGAACTCATCACCACCCAGGCGCGCAACCGTATCGGCGGCCCGCAGCGTGTCGCACAGCCGCGCGCCAACCTCCCGCAAAAGCTTGTCGCCCTGCTGATGGCCGAAGGTATCGTTGATTTCCTTAAAGCGATCGAGATCCATAAGGAGCAGAGCCACACCGGGAGTGTCCCGCCAGGGAGCGCGCAGCGCCGCCTGGATCCGGTCATGGAGAAGAGCCCGGTTCGGGAGATCGGTCAGGCCATCGTGGAGCGCCTGGTGGGCCAGGCGCTCTTGCTGGCGCAGAAGTCGCCCCGAGGCGTTGCGCACCACGACGAACAGCGAGAGATAGAGCACCAGGAAGCCTATAGTCACATTGCGCCAGATGGCCACGCGCAGGGTCGCTTCCTGACTGTCCAGAAGGGTCAGATCATGATACAGCTCGTAGACGGCGATGACGCGGCTTGCGCCGGCCATGCCCACGCGGATGGGCACGTAGACCTCAAGCAGGTGGCGGAACCGGCCCCGTTCGGTGGCGTTCTCCGGTGCTTGCAGATCGGAGATATCGGCTGCGCTTGTCACCCGACCCGCCAGGACATTCGCCAGATCGTCGTCGATAGGGAAACGCCTACCACGGAGCGCGGGTATATCGGAGTACAGGATGATGCCGGTCGGGCTCCAGATCTTTACGCGCACGAAGAGACCGAAATGCATATTCTGCTCCGTATCGGCGGCGAGCCGGCGCAGGGTGTCGAAGCTCAGGCTGGTGGATGCGCGCGACGGCAGGAGATGCGCATGCAGGAGTGCCTCGGCCTGCCCGGTGGCCAGGGCCGTCTCCTGCTTGAGGGCGATCCCTTCGACCACCCCTTGCACGCTCCAGGCGAGCAGCGCGGCAATCAGGATCAGAATGCAGGCGCTCACCGCCGCGAAGGTACGCAACAAGGTCAGTCGGCGGACCAGACATGCGACGAGCGACCGCTTCATCACTGCTCTCTACATCGTTCGCGGGTTGCCGGACTGAACCACGTCCGCTCGGGATGAGAATCACGCAAGAACTCACCACCGGAGCGGAACGCCGCCCTCAACCTATCTATCGGCACATGCGTCGCTTTCCGTAGG
>JANWHO010000346.1 GCA_025450375.1 Chloroflexota bacterium | reverse complement strand
AGGTATTGGTTTATTCACGCCGCGCGAGACCGAGGTCCTTACAGGTGTGGCACCTCAGCGCCTGCGGTATTGGGATAAGATCGGGCTTCTCAAACCGGCGTTCGCGGAAGGCACGGCAACGCGCACTATCATGCGGCTGTACTCTTTCCGTAATCTCGTAGCTGCACGTACGCTCAACAAACTGATGGAAAAAGGCGTGGAAGTGCGTGAGTTGCGTAAGGCCAATGCCTATATGCGTCAGTATTTCGACGATCCTTGGGAGTCCGAGACGTTTTATGTGTTCGGCAAGTCAGTGATAATTGAGGTGCCGTCTCATCAGACCCGCATAGCAGCGGCCGAGGCTGGCCAGACCATCGCTGATGTGCCACTTGTCCCGATCGTCAACGAGACGCGTGATCGCGTGCGGGCGATTCGCGAACGGCAGCCGTCGCAGCGGGGGAAGATTACTACTCACAGGCATATTATGAGCAATGCGCCGTGTCTGGACGGCACGCGCATTCCGACGTCCGCAGTCTGGAGCTTTCATGCGTCCGGCTATACCGACGAACAGATCCAGGAAGAATACCCCAGCCTGTTCCCCGAAGACATCATTGCCGCTATCGAATACGAGCGAGGCCGGAGAGCCATGAAGCCCCAGTCCGCATAGGCTCGCTGGGTGGGTGTGCGGATCCCCTTTTTGCTTGATGAGCATACTTCTACTGGTGTAAGGCTCTTTCTTGCAGAGCGTGGTCACCTACTGTACACCGTCAAGGAAGAGGCAGGAGAAGCTACCACGGACGATGGCGTTGTGTTTACCGCGCGGCAGCTCCGAGCGGTCGTCATCACTAACAATCGAAAGCACTATCAGGATATCGCGACTCGTAGCAGGGATAAGGGTGCGTCGCGCGAACGCACCTGGGATCTGATTATCTACGAGGGAGAGCATGCTAGGGCGCTCGGCTTCTTAAAGAGCGTCATGTCGCTGGTTGAGTTTGAATACCGCGAAGGATGCGAGGCCGGGGATTACCGCATGCTGCTGAATATCGAGCAGCATGGCCGAAAGATCATTCTGGTGCGCTAATGGGGCAAGGTAGCTCTTCGTAGCGGTATGAGCCAGCCTCGCCCGTCACAAGATACTACCGCAAGACGGCTCAGTCCGTGATGGTCTTTCCCAGCGTGAACAATTCGTTGATGCCGCCGGTCGCAAGGGCCAGCAGTTCCTGCATGGTCGCAAGGCTGAACGGTTTCCCCTCGGCCGTGCCCTGCACCTCGATAAACTCGCCCCCCTCGGTCATCACGATGTTGCAATCCACGTCGGCACGACTGTCCTCCTCGTAGCGCAGGTCAAGCCGGGCCTGGCCCCCTACCATGCCCACGCTTACCGCCGCCACCGCCATACGCAGCGGATTGGTCTTGAGGATCCCGTCGCGTTGCAGTTTGGCGATGGCAAGCCGCAGGGCCAGGTAGGCGCCAGTCACCGCGGCGGTGCGCGTGCCCCCGTCCGCCTGCAAGACATCGCAATCGACGGTAAGGGTGCGCTCGCCGAGCGCCTTGAGATCCACCGCCGGGCGGAGCGCGCGCCCGATCAGCCGTTGGATTTCCTGGGTGCGCCCGCTCAGCCCGACCCGGCCGGACTCGCGTCCGGTGCGGGTGAGCGTGGCGCGGGGGAGCATCGCGTATTCGGCGGTCACCCAACCGCGGCCCTTCCCGAGCAGCCAGGCCGGCACCCGTTCCTCGACGCTTACCGCGCACGCCACCCGTGTCTCGCCCATCTCGATCAGCAGCGAGCCCTCGGCATACTTGAAAAATCCTGGGGTCAATCGCACCGGACGCAACTGGTTATTCGCCCTGCCATCTTTTCTACCGGCCATACGCTCCCTCGCCCGCATTCATCTTCGCTGCTCCAATCGTACAGGGCCCGCACCGCGGAGGCTAGCGCCCACGGGGTATAGTGAAGGCAAAGCACTCTGGGGAGATGACGAGGGAGATGGGCGCCGAACAAAACCGCGAAGATCTCGAACTGCACGACGAGGAGTTTCCCGGGACCAGCCGCGGCAACCTTCTGTTGCTGATCGGCGGCGGCATGTGCGCCGTCCTCGGTGGCTTGTATTTTGCCTTCACGGTCCGCTACATGCAGCGGGCCGACCCGGGCGCCCACGCCACCAAGCCAAAGCGTGTCTCCCTGCTCGGCATGCGCTGGAATGGCGGGGTGGCGGGTCCGATCCCCTATGACATGGGCGACAATGGGATCCCCGGCATCTTCCTGGTCCAAGCAGGTCACGGTCTGCTCGCTCTGGAGCAGACCTGCACCCATCAGGGCTGCGCGGTGAACTGGACCCCAACGGACCAGCGCTTCGAGTGCCCATGCCACGGCAGTCAGTTCGACAAACAAGGCAACCTGGTGGCCGGCCCCGCGCCCTACGGCCTCTACCGACATCACCTGCGTGTGGTGAACGACGCCGTAATCATCGAGGGGCGGGTGTGAGAGACGAGCCCCAGCCCTTCAGGACCGTAAACGGATCGGGACGAGCGGAACTGGAGATTAAACGCTCGCGGTTCCTTGCCCTCGCCGCCCCAAGCGCGGACGAGGAGGCGGCGCGCGCCCTAATTGCCGGAGAACGGGAGCGCCATCCAGAAGCCAACCACCACACATTTGCCTACCGGCTGGGCCATACCGGTGACATTAGCCGGTTCTCCGACGACGGGGAGCCCGGCGGCACCGCAGGACGGCCCATGATGGAGGTCTTGCTACGGGAAGCCCTGGTCGATGTGGTGGTAGTGGTGACCCGCTACTTCGGCGGCACGTTGCTCGGCGCCGGTGGACTGACCAGAGCCTACGGCAAGGCGGCGACCGAAGCGATACACGCGGCGGGCTTTCGGCGTATGCGGCCACACACCCTGATGCGCGCGGAGGTGGCCTACCCGTTAGCCGGTGCCCTGGAGCATGCGCTGGCGCGGGCCGGCCTCACCGTGCGGGACATGCGGTACACCGACACGGTCAGCCTCTCGGTGCCTGTCCCGGCTTCCGAGGAGGCAGCGTTCGCGCGCCTGGTAGCGGACGTTACGGCCGGCATGGGCCAGGTGGAAGCCGGGGAGCGACTGTACCTGCCAGATTAGACCGATCCCCGTGCGAAGGCAGACAAGTCATGCGACGGGAAGGCGAGCCAGACGCACTTTCCACCAAACCGTCCGGCTGTATTCCACGAACGTGACGCGGTCCCAATTCAAATATGTTAGCCCCGCCGCCGGTACATGGATGCGGTATACTCCTGATCGAGACGTGCCGTACGTCGACAACTTGGGGGTGCTGGGAAAGTAACTTTCCTGGCTTAAATGGGCAAGTCCGGTGCAACACCGGCACAGTCCCGCTACTGTAACCAGCCAACGCGGCTGGAAGTCAGAAAACCGGCCCCTGGGTTCTGGAGCACCTTCGGAGGAAAGGGGCCGCTCGCCATGAGTAATACCTGCTAATCACCGCCCCCTGGTCCCGTGAGACCTGGGGGTTTTGTCTTTTCTTTGCCATGCCGCCTTATCCACGCGGCCAGTGGCGTCCTCCCAAGGAGCGCGTGTCATCCGCTTCATACGACGCCCCATCCGCGTCCCACCTCATGGATAGTTGGAGATGTTTGTCATGAAACGCATTGGTTCCGTTCTGGCGTTTTCCCTGCTGGTTTTGGGCGCCTGGGCCGCCCCGGCTCACGCGCGTCCCTCGCCATCGCCCATCGTGGTCGTCGACGATCACCACACCACGCTCACCTTCGCGACGCCACCCAAGCGCATTATCGCCCTCGGCCCCAACGTGACCGAGATCCTCTTTTCCCTGGGGCTTGGTTCCCGCGTGGTTGGGGTAAGCGCCTATAGCAACTACCCAGCGGCAGCGCGGAAATTGCCGGTGGTCTATACACTCAACGGGCCTATTCTAGAGAAAATCCTGGCCCTGAAGCCGGACCTCCTCATTTCGGCCTCCCTGGTGTTGCCACTCACCGTGAACAAGCTGCGATCACTCCACCTGAAGGTGCTCGTCACGGACCCACACGACATCCCCGGCATCCTGCACGACATCACTCTGATCGGTGCCGCCGCCGGGGTGCCCGCCGCCGCGACAAGGGAAGTGGCTGGCCTCCAACGTCGGATCAACGTCGTAACAGCCACCGTCGCCCCGTTGAAATCGCGTCCCACTGTCTTCTATGAGTTGGACAAGACGCTCTACACGGTCGGCCATGGCAGCTTCATGGACTCCCTGATTACCATGGCGGGCGGCAGGAATGTCGCGGCCGGGGTGAACAACCCCTATCCACAGCTGGCCGCCGAAGCACTGCTGGCCGATAACCCGCAGGTCATTCTGCTCGGCGATGCCGCCTATGGCATCACCGCGGCGAGTGTTGCCGCGCGGCCCGGCTGGAGCGCGATCAGCGCCGTGAAGCACCACCACGTCTACCCCTTCAATGACGATCTGGCCAGCCGCCCGGGGCCGCGGATCGTGGACGGACTGGAACGACTGGCGCGGTTGCTGCATCCGGGCGCGCTTCGTTGAGCTCGGTCGCGCGAGTGGCGGGAGTAAAGGCGGGAGCGCATACGACGCGCTCCCACCCCGCGCGCCGTCCTGTCGTCATTCTCTGCGGCCTGAGCCTGCTGCTGGTCGTCGTGTCCCTCGGGTCGCTCAACCTGGGGCCGGACTACATCTCGCCCACCGCCATCGCGGGAATGGCCCTCCAATGGCTCCCTATCCATCCGGCCCGAACCTGGTCGGATGTGGATCTCACGATCATCAGCCTGGTGCGCTTCCCTCGCCTGCTCACCGCGATTCTCGTGGGGGCGGCGTTGGCGGTGACCGGGACCGCCTTTCAGGCGATGTTCCGCAATCCGCTGGCGGACCCTGGGATCATCGGCACCTCGGCTGGCGCCAGCATGGGAGCCATCCTGGCCCTCGCCCTGCCAATTCAGGCCGCCTGGCTGGGCTTCAGTCTCGTCTCCATGGCGGCGTTCGGCGGGGCCCTCGGGGCGATGTTCCTGGTCTATTTCCTGGCTCGAGTAGGGAACCGGCTCCCCAGTACCACCCTCCTGCTAGCCGGCTTCGCGGTCAGCGCGGCCATGAATGCCGCGGCGGCCCTGATCGAATCACTCAGTGACCAATTGCGCCAGATGTATATCTGGCTGCTCGGCAATCTCGACCAGAACACGACCCAGCAACTCGTGACCTCTCTGCCTCTCCTGGCGATCGGGATGCTTGGGCTCTTCGCCCTGGCCGGCGACCTCAACGTATTACTGCTGGGCGACGAGCAGGCGCATTACCTCGGCATGCACGTGGCGCGGCGGCGCCTCCTTATCCTGGTGCTTGGCTCGCTCCTGGCCGGCACGGCCGTGGCCCTTGCCGGACTGATCGCGTTCGTGGGTCTCCTGGTGCCGCATATCGCCCGCATCCTTTTTGGCGCCAACCACAGGCTGCTTCTCCCCGCCTCCGCGCTCCTGGGCGCGATTTTCCTGGTGGTCGCCGATACGCTTGCCCGCATGGTGCTGGCCCCCCAGGAGCTTCCGGTGGGCTTGGTCACCGCCCTGGTAGGCGCACCCTGGTTTCTGGTTCTGCTCCGCCGCAAAAAGGGTGAATATGGCTTCTGATGGGTCGCCGGGATGAACCAAGCGCCGACAAACGCGGGAATGCCGCTGTTACTGGAGGCTCATGATCTGAGTTGCGGCTTCGGGAATCGCGTGGTGCTCCGAGAGGTGGATCTCGCGCTGGCGCCCGGCCAGATGATGGCGCTGATCGGGCGGAATGGAAGCGGAAAATCCACCCTCCTCCGCTGCCTGGCCGGCGCCCTGGCTCCGTTCGCCGGTCAGGTCGTCCTTGGGGGCATCCCCCTCACCCGCATGGAACGGCGAATACGGGCGCGGATGCTGGCCGTGGTGCCGCAAGAGTTGCAGGTGCCGTTTCCTTTCTCGGTCCGCGAGGTGGTGGAACTGGGCCGAGCCCCCTACGCCGGATTCCTGGCCCTCCCCTCCCCGGAGGATCGGCTGGCCGTCGAGTCCGCCCTGCATGCGGCCAGCCTGACCGAGATCGCCAACCGCCCATTTCAACAGTTGAGCGGAGGCGAGCATCAGCGCGTGGCCCTGGCCATGGCCCTGGCCCAACAGCCGCGGATACTGCTGCTGGACGAACCGACGACCCACCTGGATATCGCGCACCAGATGGGGTTTCTTGAATTGGTCAGCCGTCTGTGTACTGATCAGGGATTGGCGGTGCTGGCGGCCATCCACGACATTAATCTGGCCGCCCTCTACTTCGACCGCCTGGCGGTCCTGGCGGACGGAGCTCTCCTGGTAACCGGCGCCCCATGGGACGTGATCACCGAGGGGTTAGTCGCGCGCGCTTTTGGGGCGCGGGTATTCGTGAGCCGGCATCCAACCCGGGACGTGCCGCAAGTCTCCTTGGTGCCGTAGCGGCTGGGACGACGGCTGTGGCCGGGTGTGCGCGGCGACCTCAAGCTGGGGGTTCGGGTCTCCAGTCTCGTACACCCGACGGAGCACAAAGGACGGGGCCACCCAGGGCCTCCGCGTCAGGCGAACTCAATCCGGTGCATACCCTCGGGATCTACCCTGGCCAGCGCCGCCAATTCCTCCGCGGTGGGCGGCGGGGTGCTTGGGACGCCGGTGAGATCGACGGCGAAGCCGGTGCGGGCCGCAAGCTCCTCGGCGCTGGTGCTCGGGTGAATGCTCTCCACCACCAGCCGTCCCACCGCCGAGTCGCGGCGGAACACACAGAGGGGAGTGACCACCCGATCCACATTCCCGCTCCCCGTGGCGAAGCTCACCTCCTCGACGAAGGTGCGAGTGTCGTGGCGAGTGCGCCAGAGGATGGTCCGATTCGCGGTGGGGAGCAGAAACGCGCTCCCCGCACCACCTGGTAAGCGTATTTTGGGACGCGCTGGGTCGCCAATCGCGCTCATGTTAATTCGTCCACGGGCATCAATCTGCACCCCGCTCAGAAACACCGTATCCAGTTCACCCCGCGCGGAAAGATCAAAGGCGTCGGCCAGGGTGATCAGGGCCCGAGTTCCCTCCAGGAGCGCCGGGTCGGTGGTGGATCGAGGCAGGCGGCTGGGCGTCGGATCAATACTGCCCGAAATGTTTATGTAAACCAATCGCGGGGCGTGAGTCGCCTTCGCCAGAAGGATCGCCACCATGGGCAGCGGAGAGGCCACCCCATGGAATACTCGCTCCCCGTCGCGTAAGAGCCGGCTGAGGGCCGCCACCATGATCACCGCCGGATCACACGATTCTCCGGAAGCCTCCGCCATCACCGCGCCCCAACCGTTAGGGCCCGATACGCGCCTACCTGTTCCGCGATGAAGTCTCTGATGCGCTCGGGAGTCGCCTGGGCAGCTAATTCATAATAGCGCTCGATGGCTGCCTCATCAATGTCATAATAGCCCCAGCAACTGGCGGGCCAGGCGCCGCCCGGCGCCTCCGCCACCGCGTCCACCTGGAAGCCGGGAATGACGGTCAATTCCGGCTGCCGCGCCAACTCCGCTCCATCCACCAGCTTCTCACAGGTCACCAATACGTGCCGGGCTGCCCTGGCGATCAGGGCATCCTCGAATTGAGTGCCAAGAATGCGCGCGTTTCCCTCGCCGTCCGCTTCCTGCGCGTGGACGATCGCCCAGTCAGGGTGGATCGCCGGTATAGTGATCACGTTTCCCTCGCCATAGGGGTTGGCAACCGCGTGGAAGCGCCCTGGGACCAGATCGGTGCCGGTCATTCCGGCGAGCGGCATGAAGGGAATGCCCTGTGCCGCCGCGCGGAGTCCGGCGATCACGCTGGCGCAGGTATGCTCCTCCAGGCGCGCCTGGCCCGTCTCGATGGCGGAGCGGAAACGCAAGGCCATGCCCCGCAGATTCTCGAAGCCCACGTAGGCCACGACCAAGCGCGCCACGCAGCCCGCCCCACAGAGGATGTCGATGTCATAGGCGCCGGCGGTCTTGATCAAGGTGAGGTCACTCTTGCCCTGGCGGATCAATTCGTGAACGGCGGCGCTGGGACTCCGATGCAGGGTGTTTCCACCCAGGGCTATGCTGCTGCCGGTTGGGATGACGGCGATTGCCTCCGCCAAACTGATCACCTTGTTCATGACGCAACCTCCTGGTTGGCTATCTCCCGGCAGCGCTTACGCACGAGTCTCAATTGATGCGCTTCTCATAGCCCTGCCACTCCCGCTCACGGAGCACGAACTTCTGGGTCTTCCCGGTCGAGGTTTTCGGCAGATCCTGGAATTCTACCGCCCTGGGCGCCTTGAAGTGCGCCATGTGATCGCGGCAAAAGGCGATCAGGGTCTCGGCGTCCAGCGAGGCGCCGGGCTTGAGGGTCACGAATGCCTTGGGTGTCTCGCCCCATTTGGGATCCGGGATCGCGATCACCGCGCAATCGAGCACGGCTGGATGACGCAAGATCACCTGCTCCACTTCGATGGTGGAGATATTCTCGCCACCGCTGATAATGATGTCCTTTGCTCGATCACGCAGCCCGATATAGCCATTCGGGTACATCACCCCGAGGTCACCGCTGTGGAACCAGCCACCCTGGAACGACCGCTCGGTGGCCTCTGGGTCACGGTAGTATCCCTTCATCACATTATTGCCGCGCATCACCACCTCGCCCATGGTCTCGCCATCGGCGGGAACGTCGCGCATCTGTTCGTCCACCACCCGGATCGGGTCGGCCATGATCATCGCCACCCCCTGCCGCGCCTTGAGCCGCGCCCGCTCCTCGGCCGGCAAGCCATTCCACTCCGGCTGCCAGGCGCAAACCGTATGCGGCCCATAGGTTTCGGTCAGGCCGTAGACATGGGTGATCGAGATCCCCATCGCCTCCAACTGCCCAATCACGGTCGGCGCCGGGGGAGCCGCGGCGGTGGTGATCCGGAGCGCCCGCGGGAGCGGGCCATCCTGGGCGGCGGGACAGTTCAGCAGAGCGGTCAATACGGTGGGAGCGCCGCATAAGTTGGTTACTCCCTCGCGGCGCATGAGATCCCAGGCGACGCCGGCATCGAAAGCGCGCAAGCACACCTGCGTACCGCCGGCGGCCACCACCGCCCAGGGGTAGCACCAGCCATTGCAATGGAAGAGGGGCAGGGTCCAGAGATAGACCGAATCGGTCTCCAGGCCGGAGGTGATAATCTCCCCCAGGGCATTCAGGTAGGCGCCTCGGTGGTGATACATCACCCCCTTGGGCCGCCCGGTGGTCCCGCTGGTGTAGTTGATCGAGATCGTTCCGTCCTCGCCTTCCGCCGGGTCGAGCCGCCAGGGGAAGGGACGAGCCTCGGAGCCGGCCAGAAACGATTCATAGGTGCGGTCGCTGGGCCGAGCCTGCTCCGGGGTGTCGTCACCGCCGGGAGTAGAGCTGAGCCATACGGTACGGAGCGCGCGGCCCGCCCGCTGGTAGGCGCCCGCGACCGTGGACGCGAATTCATTGCCGGCCAACAGCAGCGAGGCGCCCGAATGATCGAGAATGTAGGCAACCTCGTCCTGGGAAAGACGTGTATTGATCGGCACGATCACCGCGCCCAGCAGGGGGATACCGAAGTGAGACTCGATCATCGGCGCCCCGTTGGGGGCCAGCACCGCCACCCGTTCCCCCGCGTCGATTCCGGCCGCCCGCAAGGCGTGGGCCAATCGCCACGCCCGTTGACCAAACTCCGCGTAGGTATAGCGGCGATCGCCGTCCACCACCGCGACGCGGTCACGGAAGACGCTGGCGCTCCGGTCCAAGAACGCCAGGGGGGTCAATTCGCTACGCCATACACGAGACGGCTGGGACACGCGGCGCTCCCTTTTCTCTGTTTTCATGACGGAGGCATTGTTACAGACAGTATAGCCTGGTTCAAGCGGAGCGATGCGCTGTCCACGGCGCCGGGGCGCATCGAAGAATTGTGGCCGGCCGCCCTTTCCTGGGAGCGCGAGCATCCTTGCGGCAACGAGAGTGCTACAACCAGGATCACAAAACTCCGGTGCGCCCATGGCGCAGTTGCCGGGTGGTGATGTGCTGTTATGTTGCGGTCCGTGTGATGTTGAGTCCATTCCCACCCAGCCAAAGCGCGCGGAGCTGGCGCCAGCAGCGGTCTATCGGGACGTGGGCTACAGGTTCCTGGTGGCGAGAACCTCGAGAGCGGGGGTGCGGTCGCCGGTGTTGTTGATCATGCGCGGCGCTTCCAGGGTCATCAGGGTGAAGCCGAGGTCCGCGTAAAGCGTCATGATCCGCTCGGTAGCCTGGTTGGAAAGCACCACGGGGCCGGAATGTCTTGCCAGCCACCTGCCAAGACGTTCCTGGTCTTTCCAGGTAAAGCCGTCTTGCGAATAGCTGGTGAACTCCACGTCATACGGTGGATCGGCATAGATAAAATCCTCGCGATCCGAAGTGATTTGCTCGAAGTCCTCACAGGAGAACTGCCAGTCCGCAAAGTGCGGGCGGTAGGCGCGAAAGTCGCGGGTGTAGTTGATCGTCTTATATCTGCCGAACGGTACATTAAAGAACCCTGATTTGTTAAAGCGGCACAGTCCGTTGTAGCACGTACGATTCAGATAGTAGAAGAGGGCCGCCGCCTTGGGTGTGTCGGTCAGGCCCTTCTCGATCAAGGTATTAAAGCGTTGCCGACTCGCGTAATAGTGGCTGTCAGCATTCTCCATGGTTCCGTCCAGAACCAGTCCTGTCCGCAGTTGGCGGTAGAAGTTGATCAGATGGGGATTCACGTCGTTGAGCAGGGCTCGTCGGGGGAGCAAGCCCAGCGGGACCGCCAGACCGCCACAGAAGGGCTCAAGGAGGCGCCGATGCTGATGCTTTTCCCAGATCGGGAGGAGATGTGGGACGAGCCAGCGCTTGCCGCCGGCCCATTTCAGGGGTGGGGGCAGATAGCTCGGAGCCTGAACTGGAGATTCGGTAATCATGGTGGGCCCTTTCTTCGAGGTAGTATACGGGCCTTCAAGTAGCCAGAAAGGTACTTGTCCGCATCTAGGCTTCCGCGGAAAAGGGTAGGGGCTGAGGACGCGGACCGCTCTCCGGCTCATTGGGGCCAGAGGTGGTATACCGTACACACGGATCACGGGGCGCGAAGTTAAAGCGGGGAGTAGCGAAATATGGAGGGCATCGTCGATGCTCCGGCCCAGCCGCGACAGGCGCTTCTAGAGGCCGCGCACCTGGT
>JANWHO010000345.1 GCA_025450375.1 Chloroflexota bacterium | reverse complement strand
CCGCGGAGCCAGGCGCGCAGACCAGGATCCTCGATGGGGAAAAGGGTCTCCACCCGGCGGTCCAGGTTCCGCGGCATCAGGTCGGCGCTGCCGAGTTGTATTTCCTCCTCGCCGCCGTTGTGGAAGTAGTAGATGCGGCTATGCTCAAGGAATCGGCCCACGATGCTAGTGACCCGAATGGTCTCGGAGACCCCCGGAACTCCAGGGACCAGGCAACACACGCCGCGCACCAGCAGGTCAATCGTGACCCCCACCTGGGACGCGCGATAGAGGGCCTGGATAATCTCCGCGTCCACCAGGGAGTTCATCTTGAGAATAAGCCGGCCGCCGCCGCTCGCCCGGTGGACGGCGATCTCCCGCTCGATCCGCTCAAGGAAGCTGGAGCGGAGGCTGACTGGGCCTACCAGGAGGCGCCGGTAGGTGGACTGGGTGGAATAGCCGGTAAGATAGTTAAACAGATCGGAGGCATCCGCCCCCAACTCCGGATTGCAGGTGAGGAGGCCCAGATCGGTGTAGATGCGGGCCGTGGTCGCGTTATAGTTGCCCGTACCCAGATGGACATACCGGCGAATCCCGTCTTGCTCCTTCCGCACCACCAGGGCAATTTTGGCGTGCGTCTTCAGGCCCACCATCCCGTACGCCACATGCACGCCCGCCCGCTCCAGGGATCGCGCCCATTCGATGTTATTCTCCTCGTCCCAGCGGGCTTTGAGCTCTACCAGCACCGCGACCTGTTTGCCCTGCCCGGCCGCCTCCATCAGGGCATCGACCACCGGCGCGTGACTTCCTACCCGATAGAGGGTCTGCTTGATTGCCAGAACCTGCGGATCACGCGCGGCGGTCTGGATCAGATCCACGAGCGGCGTGAACGAATCGAAGGGATGATGCAGCAGCACGTCCTGCCGCTTGATTGCCTCGAACACGTCCTCTCCGGCGGAGCGGAGCGCGTGCGGCACGCGGGGCGCGAATGGCGGATCCTTGAGATCCGGGCGATCCAGGCGGAGCAATTCGCTGAGATCCGCCAGCCCGAGCGGCCCATCCTCGGCATAGACATCGTCGGGGCCGATGCGGAGGTTGCTGGCCAGGAGGGTTCGGAGCCGCGCGGGCATGGTCGTTTCCACCGTAAGTTGCACCACCGAGCCGAATCGCCGCTCGAGCAGGCTTGCCTCCACCGAACGCGAGAGATCCGCCGCCTCATCCTCCTGGATCTCGATATCGGCGTCTCGGATCACCCGGAAGGCATACGATTCCACCACTTCCAGACCGGGGAAGAGGGCCGGCAGATGCGCCGCCACCAGTTGTTCCAGCCAGATGAAGGTCTGCGGGCGGCGGGCGGCGGTTGTGAGCGCGTCGCTCCCAGGGCGATGGACCGGCACCAGGCGCGGGAGGACGCTCGGAATCTTGATCCGCGCGAATCGCTCCCCTTCCTTAGGGTCGGTGACTGTCACCGCCAGATTCAGGCTCAGGTTGGAAATGTGAGGGACCGGATGGCCGGGATCAAAAGCTAGAGGAGTGAGGACGGGGAAAATCTCGCGCTCGAAATACTCCTTGAGCGCGGCCTGTTCAGCGGAGCGGAGCGCGGCAAGCTCCGTGATGCGCACTCCCTGCTCGGCCAGAGCCGGGCTGATCTGGTGCGTAAAGAGGGCACGTTGCTCGATGGCCAGCGGCTCCAGGGCTTTCCGGATCTCCAGCAGTTGCTCGCTGACCGTCAGGCCATCCGGCGCCGCCTCGGTAACTCCGGATTGCAACTGTTCCTTCAGACCGGAAAGACGGATCATAAAGAATTCGTCGAGATTGGAATTATAGATGGAGAGGAATTTGACCCGCTCAAGCACCGGGTGGCGCGGATCGGCGGCATCCTCCAGAACCCGGCGATTAAACTCGATCCAACTCAGCTCACGGTTGATATACAGCTCAGGCCGGGAAAGGTCGCCGTGCGGATTGGGAGTCGCTCCTTCATGGGCGGCAGGATTCTCCACGGGGGTACTGATGGGCACCGGGACCGTTACCGTGTGTGGGGTTGCCATATGGAACTTATCCAAATCATAGTCGCCTACCCGCGGCACGCTCGCTCGCCATGCGCCCCAGGGGGGTCGCTTACGGATGCTTGTCGGGAGCATGCCCGTACCGTACCCTATACCTCGATATGATAACAATCGGGCCGCGCTCTCGCTATCTCGCCCTGGCCTTCCGCCTCTTCCTGGCGGTCGTCTTTCTGATCGCGGGCGGCAGCAAGCTTGCCCACGCCAACCTGTTCGTGGACACGGTCAAGGGCTACAAGATGTTGCCTGGCTCCTTGGTCCGCCCTTTCGGCCTGGCCCTCCCCTGGATCGAGGTTCTGGTTGGTCTCTACCTCCTGGTTGGCCTATTCACCCGCCTGGCCGCCCTTGCCGCGGGCGTGTTCCTGGTGATCTTTCTCTTCGCCCTTGGGGTGCAGATAGCGCACGGGCATACCGGAGATTGTGGCTGCGTGGTCGGGATCGACAATCCCGTGATCACCGCCTTTATCGGGGGTAACAACATCGGCCCGTGGGATCTGATCCGCGACAGTATTCTCGTCCTGATGGCCGCCTTCGTAGCTCTCGCGCCCCGGCCGTTGCTGGCGGTGGACGGCTGGCTCCAGGCTCGGCGGGAGGCGGAGGAGGATCAGTATTACGAGCACGACGCGGCGGGCTCGCCGGTCGCTTGAGCGGATGGCGGCCCGTGGGATAGCGCGGTCCGGCCCCACATGCGGGGCAATGCAGTATCCTAGTAGGTGGATTTTGTCGAGCCTGCTTGCACCATACCCGGAGCCGCCATGAGTACGACCACTCTACCGGATCAGGAACTGCTGGAACGCCTTCGCGCTAAACTGACCCGCCCCTACCGGGTGATCATTCATGATGATCCGATCCATACCTACCATCAGGTGGCGGTGGCGGTGGCGCGAACGGTTCCCGGCAAGACCTATGAGGATGGCTGGGAGATCGCGACCCTGGTCGATACCACCGGCCTGGCGATTGCCGCTACCTGCCCCAAGGAGCCGGCCGAGCACTATCGCGAGCGTTTCGAGGTGACCTACGGACTGACCAGCACCATCGAACCTGTGTGATTCGCCCCGCCTCTCGCGGTGGCCCACCGTTATCTCTCAGAGGAGCCGCAAACCATGAGCGTGCCGCGAATTCAGTCCCTGTCGGTAGGGCCGATGGACAACAATGTCTACATTCTCACCTGCCCGGATACCGGGAAACGGGCCCTGATCGATCCCGCCAACGAGGCGGACGCCATTCTCGATGCCCTGGGCACCCCGGCCCTGGAGTATATCCTCCTCACCCATGGCGATACGGATCACATTCTGGCCCTGGATGAGATCCGGGCCGCCTCCGGCGCCCCGGTGGCGATCCACCCGGACGACCTCCCTATGCTGGGCGGGCGGACGGTGGATTTCTCGCTCCGGGAAGGCGAGGATATCCACTTCGGCAACGTGACCTTGCAAGTGTTTCATACCCCCGGTCACACGGCTGGCGGGGTGTGCTTCTACTCCGCCCCCTATCTGATCGACGGCGATACGCTGTTCCCCGGCGGCCCCGGCAATACTCAACGCGAGGGCGGCGATTTTCCCTTGATTATCGAGGGGATTCGGAGCAAGCTGTTCACCCTGCCTGATGACACGGTAGTCTATCCGGGGCATGGGAAAAGCACCACGATCGGCGCCGAGCGCCCGCATCTGCAAGAGTGGATTGACCGCGGCTTCTAGACGCGGGAAGGAGGGCGCGCCATGAAATTTAGGATCAGTCGGGGCGCCTGTATCGGCAACGGGCGCTGCGTGGACGTGGCGCCCGAGGTGTTCGCGCTCGACCAGTTTAACAAAGCGGTGGTCGTCAATCCCTCGGGCGCGGACGAAGAGAAGATCATGGACGCGGCGCAGGCATGCCCCGTGCAAGCGGTAATCGTCACCAATGACGACGGGAAAAGACTATACCCGGTGATCGAGTAGGCTTGCCCGATGGGCAGGGCTACTCGATCACCGGACGAGAGGAAAAAGATGGCTGACGCACTGACTTTTATGGCGATTCATGCCCACCCCGACGATGAGGTGTTCGGCACTGGCGGGACGTTCGCGCGGTATGCCGCGCAAGGCATCCACACCGTTTTGGTCACCTGCACCGGAGGGGAGGAGGGTGAGATCGTCGACCCCACCATGGTGGTGGAGGAGGTGAAGCCACGGCTGGCCGACGTGCGTCTGCAAGAGCTGCGATGCGCCGCGGAGAAGTTGGGGATCGAGACCCTGGCGATGCTTGGCTACCGTGATTCGGGGATGGCCGGCACCCCCGGCAATCAGAACCCCATCAGTTTCCACATGGCCGATATGGACGAGGCCACGGAGCGGCTGGTCCGCTTGATTCGCAGGCACCGGCCCCAGGTGCTGGTCAGCTACGACGAGAATGGCAGCTACGGCCATCCGGATCACATCAAAGCCTATCACATCACCAGGCTGGCCTTTGACGCGGCTGGCGATTCCTCACGATTTCCCGAGGCGGGCCCGCCCTGGCAGCCGCAAAAGCTCTACGAGGCCGGGATCACGCGCGGCCAGATGGAGCGATGGCTTAAAGCGGCTCAGGAGGCCGGGATCGATATCCCCTGGCTCCGCGAACGGGCGGAGAACCCTACCCCGCGGGGATTGCCGCAGGAGAAGGTCACGACCACGGTGCTGATCGGTGACTATCTCGACCAGAAACAGGCCGCCTTCCGGTGCCATCGCAGCCAGATTCGCGATGATAGCCCAATGCTGGCCTTTCCCGCCGAAATAGCTCGCAAAGCCTTCGTGGACGAGTGCTTTGTCCGCGTCCGCTCCCTGGTGGACGCGCCTCTCCCGGAAGACGATCTCTTCGCCGGCTTGCGCTAAACCCCCTTGTCTCCTCCGTCACGGCAAAGGCCGATGGATCCTTATGGATCCATCGGCCTTTGCCGTGGCTTGTAATGACAGGCCCATTGTGAGAAAATGGCAGGGTATCGCGGGCGATGACTGCCCGCTGCCGCGCTCGTTTCGCCGCCCGACGCCGCGGTGAGGCGCGGGCCACCCATGGAGGTAAACATTGTGATCGACTCCCAAGCGTCTCAATGGTATGAGAATCTCTCGGAGACAGAGCGGCATGATTGTGCCGCTGACCTGACCGATGCCTATTTTTCGGCGCTTTCCGCCGATAATTGGCGTGAGTTTCAGACGCTTGTCCGGCAGTGGCTCGATCGGGCCGAGGAGAAGCAGCCCGTCGCCGTCTGATCGGCGCGTCGCGCGACACGGAAGAGTGTGCGGCAGGCGGGTTCCCTTTCGAAAGGGAACCCGCCTGCCGCACACTCTTCCGTGTCGCGCGACGCGCCGATCAGACGGCGACGGGCTGCTTCTCCTCGGCCCGATCGAGCCACTGCCGGACAAGCGTCTGAAACTCACGCCAATTATCGGCGGAAAGCGCCGAAAAATAGGCATCGGTCAGGTCAGCGGCACAATCATGCCGCTCTGTCTCCGAGAGATTCTCATACCATTGAGACGCTTGGGAGTCGATCACAATGTTTACCTCCATGGGTGGCCCGCGCCTCACCGCGGCGTCGGGCGGCGAAACGAGCGCGGCAGCGGGCAGTCATCGCCCGCGATACCCTGCCATTTTCTCACAATGGGCCTGTCATTACAAGCCACGGCAAAGGCCGATGGATCCATAAGGATCCATCGGCCTTTGCCGTGACGGAGGAGACAAGGGGGTTTAGCGCAAGCCGGCGAAGAGATCGTCTTCCGGGAGAGGCGCGTCCACCAGGGAGCGGACGCGGACAAAGCACTCGTCCACGAAGGCTTTGCGAGCTATTTCGGCGGGAAAGGCCAGCATTGGGCTATCATCGCGAATCTGGCTGCGATGGCACCGGAAGGCGGCCTGTTTCTGGTCGAGATAGTCACCGATCAGCACCGTGGTCGTGACCTTCTCCTGCGGCAATCCCCGCGGGGTAGGGTTCTCCGCCCGTTCGCGGAGCCAGGGGATATCGATCCCGGCCTCCTGAGCCGCTTTAAGCCATCGCTCCATCTGGCCGCGCGTGATCCCGGCCTCGTAGAGCTTTTGCGGCTGCCAGGGCGGGCCCGCCTCGGGAAATCGTGAGGAATCGCCAGCCGCGTCAAAGGCCAGCCTGGTGATGTGATAGGCTTTGATGTGATCCGGATGGCCGTAGCTGCCATTCTCGTCGTAGCTGACCAGCACCTGGGGCCGGTGCCTGCGAATCAAGCGGACCAGCCGCTCCGTGGCCTCGTCCATATCGGCCATGTGGAAACTGATGGGGTTCTGATTGCCGGGGGTGCCGGCCATCCCCGAATCACGGTAGCCAAGCATCGCCAGGGTCTCGATCCCCAACTTCTCCGCGGCGCATCGCAGCTCTTGCAGACGCACGTCGGCCAGCCGTGGCTTCACCTCCTCCACCACCATGGTGGGGTCGACGATCTCACCCTCCTCCCCTCCGGTGCAGGTGACCAAAACGGTGTGGATGCCTTGCGCGGCATACCGCGCGAACGTCCCGCCAGTGCCGAACACCTCATCGTCGGGGTGGGCATGAATCGCCATAAAAGTCAGTGCGTCAGCCATCTTTTTCCTCTCGTCCGGTGATCGAGTAGCCCTGCCCATCGGGCAAGCCTACTCGATCACCGGGTATAGTCTTTTCCCGTCGTCATTGGTGACGATTACCGCTTGCACGGGGCATGCCTGCGCCGCGTCCATGATCTTCTCTTCGTCCGCGCCCGAGGGATTGACGACCACCGCTTTGTTAAACTGGTCGAGCGCGAACACCTCGGGCGCCACGTCCACGCAGCGCCCGTTGCCGATACAGGCGCCCCGACTGATCCTAAATTTCATGGCGCGCCCTCCTTCCCGCGTCTAGAAGCCGCGGTCAATCCACTCTTGCAGATGCGGGCGCTCGGCGCCGATCGTGGTGCTTTTCCCATGCCCCGGATAGACTACCGTGTCATCAGGCAGGGTGAACAGCTTGCTCCGAATCCCCTCGATAATCAAGGGAAAATCGCCGCCCTCGCGTTGAGTATTGCCGGGGCCGCCGGGGAACAGCGTATCGCCGTCGATCAGATAGGGGGCGGAGTAGAAGCACACCCCGCCAGCCGTGTGACCGGGGGTATGAAACACTTGCAAGGTCACGTTGCCGAAGTGGATATCCTCGCCTTCCCGGAGCGAGAAATCCACCGTCCGCCCGCCCAGCATAGGGAGGTCGTCCGGGTGGATCGCCACCGGGGCGCCGGAGGCGGCCCGGATCTCATCCAGGGCCAGAATGTGATCCGTATCGCCATGGGTGAGGAGGATATACTCCAGGGCCGGGGTGCCCAGGGCATCGAGAATGGCGTCCGCCTCGTTGGCGGGATCGATCAGGGCCCGTTTCCCGGTATCCGGGCAGGTGAGAATGTAGACATTGTTGTCCATCGGCCCTACCGACAGGGACTGAATTCGCGGCACGCTCATGGTTTGCGGCTCCTCTGAGAGATAACGGTGGGCCACCGCGAGAGGCGGGGCGAATCACACAGGTTCGATGGTGCTGGTCAGTCCGTAGGTCACCTCGAAACGCTCGCGATAGTGCTCGGCCGGCTCCTTGGGGCAGGTAGCGGCAATCGCCAGGCCGGTGGTATCGACCAGGGTCGCGATCTCCCAGCCATCCTCATAGGTCTTGCCGGGAACCGTTCGCGCCACCGCCACCGCCACCTGATGGTAGGTATGGATCGGATCATCATGAATGATCACCCGGTAGGGGCGGGTCAGTTTAGCGCGAAGGCGTTCCAGCAGTTCCTGATCCGGTAGAGTGGTCGTACTCATGGCGGCTCCGGGTATGGTGCAAGCAGGCTCGACAAAATCCACCTACTAGGATACTGCATTGCCCCGCATGTGGGGCCGGACCGCGCTATCCCACGGGCCGCCATCCGCTCAAGCGACCGGCGAGCCCGCCGCGTCGTGCTCGTAATACTGATCCTCCTCCGCCTCCCGCCGAGCCTGGAGCCAGCCGTCCACCGCCAGCAACGGCCGGGGCGCGAGAGCTACGAAGGCGGCCATCAGGACGAGAATACTGTCGCGGATCAGATCCCACGGGCCGATGTTGTTACCCCCGATAAAGGCGGTGATCACGGGATTGTCGATCCCGACCACGCAGCCACAATCTCCGGTATGCCCGTGCGCTATCTGCACCCCAAGGGCGAAGAGAAAGATCACCAGGAACACGCCCGCGGCAAGGGCGGCCAGGCGGGTGAATAGGCCAACCAGGAGGTAGAGACCAACCAGAACCTCGATCCAGGGGAGGGCCAGGCCGAAAGGGCGGACCAAGGAGCCAGGCAACATCTTGTAGCCCTTGACCGTGTCCACGAACAGGTTGGCGTGGGCAAGCTTGCTGCCGCCCGCGATCAGAAAGACGACCGCCAGGAAGAGGCGGAAGGCCAGGGCGAGATAGCGAGAGCGCGGCCCGATTGTTATCATATCGAGGTATAGGGTACGGTACGGGCATGCTCCCGACAAGCATCCGTAAGCGACCCCCCTGGGGCGCATGGCGAGCGAGCGTGCCGCGGGTAGGCGACTATGATTTGGATAAGTTCCATATGGCAACCCCACACACGGTAACGGTCCCGGTGCCCATCAGTACCCCCGTGGAGAATCCTGCCGCCCATGAAGGAGCGACTCCCAATCCGCACGGCGACCTTTCCCGGCCTGAGCTGTATATCAACCGTGAGCTGAGTTGGATCGAGTTTAATCGCCGGGTTCTGGAGGATGCCGCCGATCCGCGCCACCCGGTGCTTGAGCGGGTCAAATTCCTCTCCATCTATAATTCCAATCTCGACGAATTCTTTATGATCCGTCTTTCCGGTCTGAAGGAACAGTTGCAATCCGGAGTTACCGAGGCGGCGCCGGATGGCCTGACGGTCAGCGAGCAACTGCTGGAGATCCGGAAAGCCCTGGAGCCGCTGGCCATCGAGCAACGTGCCCTCTTTACGCACCAGATCAGCCCGGCTCTGGCCGAGCAGGGAGTGCGCATCACGGAGCTTGCCGCGCTCCGCTCCGCTGAACAGGCCGCGCTCAAGGAGTATTTCGAGCGCGAGATTTTCCCCGTCCTCACTCCTCTAGCTTTTGATCCCGGCCATCCGGTCCCTCACATTTCCAACCTGAGCCTGAATCTGGCGGTGACAGTCACCGACCCTAAGGAAGGGGAGCGATTCGCGCGGATCAAGATTCCGAGCGTCCTCCCGCGCCTGGTGCCGGTCCATCGCCCTGGGAGCGACGCGCTCACAACCGCCGCCCGCCGCCCGCAGACCTTCATCTGGCTGGAACAACTGGTGGCGGCGCATCTGCCGGCCCTCTTCCCCGGTCTGGAAGTGGTGGAATCGTATGCCTTCCGGGTGATCCGAGACGCCGATATCGAGATCCAGGAGGATGAGGCGGCGGATCTCTCGCGTTCGGTGGAGGCAAGCCTGCTCGAGCGGCGATTCGGCTCGGTGGTGCAACTTACGGTGGAAACGACCATGCCCGCGCGGCTCCGAACCCTCCTGGCCAGCAACCTCCGCATCGGCCCCGACGATGTCTATGCCGAGGATGGGCCGCTCGGGCTGGCGGATCTCAGCGAATTGCTCCGCCTGGATCGCCCGGATCTCAAGGATCCGCCATTCGCGCCCCGCGTGCCGCACGCGCTCCGCTCCGCCGGAGAGGACGTGTTCGAGGCAATCAAGCGGCAGGACGTGCTGCTGCATCATCCCTTCGATTCGTTCACGCCGCTCGTGGATCTGATCCAGACCGCCGCGCGTGATCCGCAGGTTCTGGCAATCAAGCAGACCCTCTATCGGGTAGGAAGTCACGCGCCGGTGGTCGATGCCCTGATGGAGGCGGCCGGGCAGGGCAAACAGGTCGCGGTGCTGGTAGAGCTCAAAGCCCGCTGGGACGAGGAGAATAACATCGAATGGGCGCGATCCCTGGAGCGGGCGGGCGTGCATGTGGCGTACGGGATGGTGGGCCTGAAGACGCACGCCAAAATTGCCCTGGTGGTGCGGAAGGAGCAAGACGGGATTCGCCGGTATGTCCATCTGGGTACGGGCAACTATAACGCGACCACGGCCCGCATCTACACCGATCTGGGCCTCCTCACCTGCAATCCGGAGTTGGGGGCGGATGCCTCCGATCTGTTTAACTATCTTACCGGCTATTCCACCCAGTCCACCTACCGGCGCCTCCTGGTAGGCCCAGTCAGCCTCCGCTCCAGCTTCCTTGAGCGGATCGAGCGGGAGATCGCCGTCCACCGGGCGAGCGGCGGCGGCCGGCTTATTCTCAAGATGAACTCCCTGGTGGACGCGGAGATTATCCAGGCCCTCTATCGCGCGTCCCAGGTGGGGGTCACGATTGACCTGCTGGTGCGCGGCGTGTGTTGCCTGGTCCCTGGAGTTCCGGGGGTCTCCGAGACCATTCGGGTCACTAGCATCGTGGGCCGATTCCTTGAGCATAGCCGCATCTACTACTTCCACAACGGCGGCGAGGAGGAAATACAACTCGGCAGCGCCGACCTGATGCCGCGGAACCTGGACCGCCGGGTGGAGACCCTTTTCCCCATCGAGGATCCTGGTCTGCGCGCCTGGCTCCGCGG
>JANWHO010000344.1 GCA_025450375.1 Chloroflexota bacterium | reverse complement strand
CGGGGAATGCGGCCTGCCCGTCGCCCCAGATTCCGCCCAATGCCCGCGCGACCGGATACTTCGCCCCGGAACTCCTCGGGCGAGCGCACATCCAGCAGGGTCGTAGTTCCGTCAATCGCCAGGCACTCGCGGAGTACTTCATCGCGGAAGGCGCGGATCGATTGGTCCGGTTCCGCCGCGGTATATACGGATTCCGGGTAACGTGGTACCGCGATCTCGATTGGGCGCTCTTCGCGCCTCCACTTCAGGCGTCCACCATCCATCACCCGGCAGTCTCGGTGGCCGAAGAGCGCGCAAAGCCAGAAGGTATAGGCGGCGAACCAGTTGTTCTGGTCGCCATACAGCACGATGGTTGTGTCCTTGGTTATCCCCTGCCTCGACATAAGTTGCTCAAAGGTGGCCCGGGCGATGAAATCCACCTTGAATTGGTCCTGTTCGTCCACTGCCCAGTCAATTCTCACCGCTCCGGGAATATGGCCCAGGTCGTAGAGACTGGGATCCTCGCTTGATTCCACGACCCGCACCGTCGGATCGTCGATATGTTCCGCCACCCACGACGTCGATACGATCGCCGACGGCTGTACTTCAATGTTCATTACTCTATCTCACGTTTCCACTCTCCACGGACCCAGTTCGCTTCCGTACTCTATCCTGCCAGGGCAGGAGTTCCACTGCCACTTACATCCCCCTCACAATGCCCTGACAGAATTACGCTCCCTGGTTTCAAGCGGGGATCCGCCAGGCGCGGTATCCTTGGCGATAGAGGTGGGGCGCGGAATCCTTGGGAGCGGTAATGGTCAAACGGCGAATCTTGGTGGCGATGAGCGGGGGCGTGGATAGCTCCGTGGCGGCCGCGCTCTTACAGGAGCAGGGTCACGAGGTGATCGGGGTCACCATGAACGTGTGGCCGGAACTGCCGGACGATTCGGTGGTTCGGGCTGATGCCTGCTGTTCCCTGGGGTCGGTGGAGGACGCGCGTCAAGTCGCGGATCTCCTCGGCATCCCCTATTACGTGCTCAACCTGAAGCAGGTCTTCGCCGAACGTGTGATCGACGATTTTTATGATGAGTACGCGCGCGGCCGGACCCCGAATCCCTGCGTACGGTGCAATCAATACATCAAGTTCGACGCCCTCTGGCCGAAGGCTCGGGCCCTTGACTGCGACGCGATCGCGACCGGGCACTACGCCCGCGTGGTCGAGGGCGAGGATGGCCGGTGCCGCCTCCTTCGTGGGATCGATCACGCCAAGGACCAATCTTACGTGCTCTACACCCTGGACAGTGCCCACCTGGCCCGTACTCTCATGCCGATGGGCGTCTTCCAGAAGGACGAGGTGCGCGCGATGGCCCGCCGGTTCGGTCTGGGAGTGGCGGAAAAGCCCGAGAGCCAGGAAATCTGCTTCGTGCATCAGGGCGCCTACCACGACTATGTGGGGCGGGCCCGTCCTGACGCGATGCGGCCCGGACCAATCATGGACGACGCGGGCGTCGTGGTTGGCACTCATCAGGGGATCGCGGCCTACACCGTGGGGCAGAGAAAGGGGCTTGGGCTGTCCAGCCCCAAGCCGCTCTTCGTCTCCCGCATCGACCCCAGCCGAAATCTCCTGGTGGTCGGGCCAGAGGAGCGGTTACTGGCAGAAGTGGTGATCGCCGATCATCTTCACCTGACCTCAAGTGATGGCTTCACTCCCGGCCAGGCGGTACGCGCCAAGGTACGGTCGCGCGCCGAGGCCGCTCAGGCGACGGTCGAGGAAGTCAATAGCGATTCGCTGTGTATTCGCTTCGAGCAGCCGCAACGCGCGGTCACTCCCGGCCAGGCCCTCGTTCTCTATGAGGGGGACATGGTGCTGGGAGGCGGTACGATCGTCGAGGCACGGTAACTCACTGAAGCGGTTCTGGGTAGGGGCACCCCTCGTGGGTGCCCTCGGTGGCTGGCACGAGGGCACCCACGAGGGGTGCCCCTACAACTATTGATCGATGTGCGCCAAGCTGGACTACAATTGCTACTGACCCACTACTCGATTTCGGCGATCACGCAGGTGAGATACCGCGTCTCGGGCGCCCGAGGAAGTTGCGGGTGATCGGGCCCCTGGCCGTGCTGCTCCAGGATCCGTAGCTCCCGGCGCGCGTCGTAGGCCGCGTCCACCAGCATGGCCCGAAATGTCTGGTCATCGATGTGTTGCGAGCAGGAGCAGGTGACCAGGATTCCGTTCCGCCTGAGCAGCCGCATGGCCCGCAAGTTTATTTCCTTATAGCCGCGGAGAGCGCCCGGAATGGTGGCCCGGCTCTTGGTAAAGGCCGGAGGATCCAAAATGACCAGGTCCAATCGGTCGTCGCTATCGCTCCATTCCCGCAGGAGATCGAAGCAGTTCGCCTCCATCACCCGGTGACGGTCGGCTACCCC
Organism: Chloroflexota bacterium; assembly: GCA_025450375.1. The sequence continues at coordinate 3,359 of JANWHO010000344.1, read as the reverse complement.
GTTGAGGGCCATGTTCCGCGCCGCCAACGCCAACGCGGCCCCCGAGGAGTCCACGTCGATCACCTCGCGCGCTCCGGCCAGTGCCGCGTGAACCGCGAAGCCGCCGCTATAGGAGAAGCCGTTCAGTACCCGGCATCCCTGGGCGTAGGTCGCGGCAGCCATCCGGTTCCGCCGCTGATCCAGAAACATCCCGGTTTTCTGACCCTCGCGTACATCGACCAGGAGCCGAGCCCGCCGCTCGAACACTTCCACTAGAGGCGGCGGATCAACCCCGGCCATAAGGCCAGTTCGCTGCTCCAGACCCTCAAGCTCACGGACATGAACGTCGGATCGCTCCCAGATCGACTCGACGTACTCCCGATCACGGAGCGTTTCCACGATCACGTCACGCCAGGGCTCCAGCCCCAGGGCCAGCATCTGCACCACCAGAACTCCCGCGTAGCGATCCACGATCAAGCCCGGAAGGCCATCCGCCTCGCCGTTGATCAGGCGGAGCGCGTTCGTATGGTCCACATCGGGTATCCGGCGCCGGCGCTCGACCGCCTCGGTCAGCCGGTTCGCCCACCAACCCGCGTCGATCTCCTCGTCGTACGCACTGAGATAGCGAAGGGTAATCTTGGACTGGGTATTGAGCATGGCCTGGCCCAATAGGCGTCCACGGGAATCACTGACCCGCACCACGTCGCCATCCGCCGCGTCCCGGCTGATCTCGGCAATCTCGCCCGCGAAGACCCAGGGGTGGCCCAGGCGCTCTGGCCGCTGTGGTTTCAGGCCGACCCAGGGAATCGAGGTCACGTGGTTACTCCTTCGTTCAGGTGTGTATTCAGGATCGAATCATGGGCATACGCGGTCACGGGGCGATCGGTTCCAGTTCAGCGGTAATCGCCGCGAGCAGCCGCCGGCCAAGCTCCTTGGAGACCGGGCCGGGTATCCCATCGTCGATCGGGGTGTCGTCGATTCGCGTAACCGGCAAGATTCCGCGCGATACGCTGGTCAAGAACGCTTCCCGGAGGCGGGGAAGCTCTCCCACGGACACCGGTTTCCGGACCACCGGAAGCAGCCCCTCGGCTTGGGCAAGAGCCAGAGTCCTGGTGGTTCCCCAGAGAACCCCCTCCTCGGCCGTACGCAATGCCTGGTCGAGCACGGCAAAAAAGTTACTTGAGGATCCCTCCAGGATATCTCCCTGGGCTGAGAGCAGGAGGACTTCGTGCGCGGCGGCCAATCCGGCCCGCGCCTGAGATCCCGGCGAGATAAAACTGGTTCCCTTACTCCGTGGATTGTCCCGCTTGAGGCCGGGGGACGCCGTAACGCAGTGTACGCCTTCCTGGTAGAAGTTGGCGGGGAGCGGCGTATAGGGTGCCACCGCGATATACAGCCCACCTGGCGCCTCATAGGGAAGGGTGAGACGGACCCGCGATTCAGAGAATCCAGCCAGTTGGACCGCTTCCTTGATCGCTGCCCGTACCTCGGGGTGAGCGATGGAACGGGAGATGCCGTCCAGCGCGGCGGACTCGGTCAGTCGAGTCAGGTGCTCCTCCAGGCGAAATGCCTGCGTTCCGTGATAGGTGCGAAAGGTCGTATAGGCGCCGCGAGGCAGGGTAAGCGAATGCTGGTCGAGGGTCGAGGCAGTGGTGGGCTCCTCCTGAAGCCCGCTGCCGGCGAGGACATAGCCACGCACCGTTTGCTCACTCATCGCTCGTCTCGTCTTCCCACCCATCGGCTTCCGGTTCCAGGAGCAAGCACCTTGATCGCATGGCCTCGACCACGCACGCCAGCACCCGATCACCAGAGTCGCCATCCAGGTGTACTACACGGGGCGAGTCGCCATAGCGAGCCAGCCATCGGCCAATGATGATGATCGCGTCCACCTCTTCCTGTCTGACTATGGGCGGAGCGGCGGCCGCCATCCGTACCCGGTCGAGAAAGCTCGCGACCATCCTCGGCACGGCTTCATGATGAGCGTCCGCGATGGCAATCTGCTCGAACAGGCGCCCGTGGCGGACGCCAAAAAGCTCCGCCGCGCCCGGCTCCACTCCGGGACAGACAATCACCAGATTATTTTGTTCCACCGCTCCGGTCAGTAATTGCTGTGACATCATCAGTTGGCGCGCCTGCCGCAAAGCATCCCTGAGGCGCGCGGAGCGCTCAAAGTCGAGCCGGTCGGCGCTCCGGCGCATCTCCAATTCCACTCGGGCCAGCATGGCTTCCTGGCTATCACCGAGGAAGCTCAGCACCTCCGCGATCACCTCTCCATAGGCCGCGGGCGTGGCCGCGCCCATGCAGGGACCGAGGCAGCGGCCAACGTGAAAACGGAGACAGGCCGATGGGCGGCCGCGGTGCTTTCCCTCGGCGCTAATCACCCTGGTACACGAGCGGACCGGATAGAGCCGATGCACGAGATCCACGACCGTGTCCACGGCCTTCTTGCTCCGATACGGGCCGAAGTAACGCGCCCCATCGTCTTGCACCTCTCGGGTTGCAACCACCCGTGGGAAGGGGCTGGTCACGTCTACCTTGATGAAGGGGTAATGGCGGTAGTAGCGCTGCTGCACGTTGAATTGCGGCAGATGCTCCTTGATTTTCCGTGACTCCAGGATCAGCGCCTCCAGTTCGGAGCCCACGACGATGGTCTCCAACTGCCGCACCGATTCCAGCAGGCCATCCATTTTGCGCCGGTACCCCAAGGGATGCGAGTAGTAGGAGGCGATCCGCTGCTTGAGGTTCTTCGCCTTGCCAACATAGATGATCGAGCCCCGCTCGTCCCGCATCAGATACACGCCCGGTTTTTCCGGCAAGCCTCGGCGGAGCGCCGGGTCGAGGAGCAAGCGGCCAGTCCCCCGTCCGGTGACCGCGCGAGCGGACCCGGCCGCCGGTCCACTCAGGGCAAGCAAGCCGCCCTGAGTGGTTATCCCACGCTGGCGGGCCAGTTCCACCAGGTGCCAGAATGCCTGCTGGGTGACTGTCGCGTCCCCCATGGCCCGATGGCGGTCGCGGGTGCGGAGGTCGAGCGCTCGCGCCAGATTATCCAGACTGGGCCGGCGCAAGTTGGGAAGCAGCCGCGACGCCAGCCGGATCGTGCAGACGGATGGGTTCGCCAGGCGAGTCCCGTGGTGCCGGAGTGCCTCGGCGCCCAGAAAGCCCAGATCGAAACGCACATTGTGTCCAACCAGCAGCCATCCCCCCGCGAAGTCGAGAAACTCGGCCAATGCCGCGGGCGCGAGCGGAGCCCCCCGGACCATCTCGGTCGAGATGCCGGTCAGTTGCAGGATTCCCCGCGGGATTGCCCGTTGCGGATCGATCAAGGTCTCGAAGCGATCCACGACTAACGGACCAACGCAACGAAGGGCCGCGATTTCGAT